>CAYUWE010000150.1:0-3530 GCA_964448255.1 uncultured bacterium
TAGGCGACCCCGTTCTCGTCCACACACGTAATATCGAAGGACAGAAATAAAGACTACAGGTTTTTTCAGGTACAGTTATAGCGAAATAAGGTGTTGGAGTTCCTAAAACCCTATCAATTTATCGTAATGCCTATGGATGCAGTATGGAAAGGGTATTTGTTATAAATAGCCCACGTATTGCAAAAATAGAAGTTGTTCGTTCAGGTAAAGTTAAACGCTCAAAATTGTATTATTTAAGAGGATCTTCAGGAAAAGCTGCAAAAGTAGAAGAAAAAATTACTAAAAAAAGTGAAACCGAAGAAACAGTTTCATAATACATCTACAGAGCATTTTCTATTTCCCTAAAATATTAAGGTCTTGATTCCTATTCATCAGAAGTATATATAAATATACAATTTTTGATGAATAGGAATTGTATTTGAAAGCTTCAGAGAAAAAAAGACTTCTTAAAATGTGTTCGATAGAACAGCTTTTAAGAAAAAAGGGATATCAAAATATTGGTGGAGTAGATGAAGCAGGAAGAGGGCCTTTAGCAGGACCTATTGTTGCTTGTGTATGTATTCTAAAAGAAAATCTGTTAATAGAAAATATTAACGATAGTAAGCAATTAGACCCTATACTTAGAAACAAAGTATATCAAGAAATAATCAATCACCCAGATATTTCATATGCAGTAGGAATCGTCGATGAAAAAGTAATCGATGAGATAAACATTTTGCAAGCATCACTACTTGCGATGAAAAAAGCTATAGAATCTCTATCTACAAAAGTTGATTATTTGATATTTGATGGAAAATTTATTCCAAAAGTAAATATCCCAGCAATGGGTATTGTAAAAGGGGATGCATTATCAATTTCTATTGCTGCAGCATCCATTATTGCTAAAGAGAAAAGAGATAGTATAATGGATAATTATCATAAAAAATGGCCGAAGTATTTGTTTAATAAACATAAAGGATATGCAACAAAGAAGCATAAGGAAGCTTTATCACTTTATGGACCTTGTGAAATCCATAGGAAGTCATTTGATCCAATAAAACAAATGCAAGATAAAATATCTTAGGAGTGTTTATGTTATTTCGTTTGGTATTATTTATTGTATGTTTTGGACAAGCAATACTTTTTGCTGAGTGTGAGAGATTATCTTTAGGAGATAGGGCTCCTACTTTTACTGCTGAGTCCACAAAGGGAATTTTACGTTTCCCCGATGATTTTGATGGTAAGTGGGTAGTGTTTTATAGCTTGCCAGGTGTATATACTCCTATTTGTACTGAGGAAGTAAGACGTTTTGGAGAAATGAAAGGCGATTTTGATAGGGTAAATTGTGAACTTGTAGGAATTTCATTAAATACAAATTATAGTCATAAACTTTGGTTAGATGATATTGCTAATGCTCAAAAAGCAAAAGGGAAAAAAGGGAATTATAATTTCCCTATTTTTTCTGATGTTAGAGGTAATGTTGCTGAAAAATACCATTTAGTACATCCCAAAATTAATGAAAAAAAGATGATAAGAGCGGTATATATTATCGATCCTAAAGGAAATATTAGAGCTATAGTCTTTTATCCAATAGCTACTGGAAGAAGTATCAATGAAATAAAAAGGGAGTTGTTAGCACTTCAAGCTACAGATAAGCATAATGGTGTAGTATTGCCAGATTGGCAAGCAGGTGATGAAGTAACAACATGTCCATCATGTCTTCAAGCAAAACTATTACCTCCGCCGGAAGACTTTATCCAAAAATAGGTGTAATATATCAGAGAGAAAAATGCCTATACATCCATACATGATGTATTCATGATTTTTCTTTATGAATTTAATAAATGAAAATTTATTAATAAAAGAAATATCGTAAATCAAAAAAAGCAAGATAAAAAATAAACATAGCCAGATAATTCTAGTAATACTTCCAAATATTACATGATGGGAAATACCTCTATGATGAAAAAACATAGAATATAATCGAAAAGGTATCGTTAAAATACCTCTAATAGAAAAAAACTTAATTTTATTAGCTACATCAACATCTGGCGACATAAATAGTGTTGAATAGATAAAACAAATAGAAAAGCAAAATAAATTGGAAAAGTTATTTGTTCCAAAATGTATTAGAAATATTAATAAAAAAGGATATGCAAGTAATAAATTAAATCTAGTATGAGTACGAAATTGTGGCATAAAATTTCCCTTAATAATTTAAATAAATGAAAATCTTTTTCTATTCAAAGAAAACACCTTGATTGGGAAAAAATAATTACATATCATATTCATTTAATAATAATTAAGGTTAAATCAATGTTAAAGAGCATGACTGGTTATGGAAAAGCTGAAATATCAACTCCATATGGGCGTCTTGTAATTGAAATACAATCTGTTAACAGAAAATTTTTTGAAACAACAATTTTTCTTCCTAAAGAGTTATCATCCTTTGAAATATCTATAAAAAAGTGGCTAGCTGAAAAATTATTTCGAGGTAATGTCACCTTAAAAGCATTTTTTTATCCTGATAAAGTTTCTGCCTTTATGCCTAATGTTTTGTTTTTAAAGAAACTGAAAAAAGAATGGATAGAGGTTGTAAAAGATATCGGATTGGATGAAAAGGATATTGATCTACCATTTTTATTACATCAGGCAAGATTTTTTTCTTCATTCGAAGAAGATAAAGAAGAAAAGCAACTGACGTTTCTAAAAAAGGCTGTGGATTTGGCGATAAAAGATTTAATAATAATGAAAGATAAAGAAGGAAAGATATTATTAGTAGATATTACTAAAAGAATAAAAAAATTATCTGAGTATATAGAAAAAATTAAACAGTTAGCGCCACAAGCAGAAGAAAAATTTGCTGAAAAATTAAAAGAAAAGATTATTTCAAAATTCCCAGAAGTAGAAGATAATGAAGAGAGAATAGCAAGAGAAGTAGTAATATATGCAGATAAAGTTGATATAACTGAAGAGGTTATCAGATTTAAATCTCATGTATTGCAATTTGAAGAGCTATTGCAATCAAAATCTACAACAAAAGGTAGGAAATTAGATTTTATACTTCAAGAGATGAATAGAGAAGTTAATACTATTGGGGTGAAGTCACAAGATAGTGAGATATCAAAAAAAGTTATTTTATTAAAAAGTGAATTAGAAAAAATAAGAGAGCAGGTACAAAATATTGAATAAGGGAAAATTATATATTGTAAGCGCTCCTGCAGGCACAGGGAAAACTACTCTTGTTAATAAGTTAGTTAAAGAATTTCCAAATATCATTAGAAGCATTTCATATACAACAAGAGAAAAAAGAACAGAAGAAGTAGATGGCAAAGACTATTTTTTTATTTCAAAAGAACAATTTTTAAAAAAGATAGATGAGAATGAGTTTATAGAATATGCAGAGATTTTTGATGAATATTATGGAACATCGAAAGAGTTTATTGAAAAAGAAATTGAAAATGGAAAAAGCATAGTCTTAGTTATAGATATACAAGGAGCAAAAAAGATAAAAGGCAACATGGACGCTGTTTTTATCTTTATAAAACCTC
>CAYUWE010000151.1:0-3525 GCA_964448255.1 uncultured bacterium
CCTACTTTAGTAATAGGGTTTGGTAGTTATCATTCATTTTGTGTTCTGCTAGCAGCAAAATTATTTAAAAAGAAATACGTACTTTATGAATCTAATATCACTTTGGGGAGAGTAAATCGTTTTTTTTCTAAAGAGGCAAAATTTGTTTTTTCCTCCTTTTTATTAACAAATTATAAGAGAAGTAATCATCAGCTTGTAGACATGCTTCCATGGGATAAAAAAAGGATTAAAATTTCATCAAATAAAAAAGCAAAAGTGAATTTACAGCTACAGAGTGATGTATTTACATTTTTGGTATTTGGAGGGTCACAAGGTGCAACATTTATTAATGACGCATTTATTGAAGTATGCTGTTTTTTAATAAATGAAAAAAAATTCAAAGATTTTCAGGTAATTCATTTAATTGGGAAAAATGCTTCTATAGAGCAAGTAAAAGAAAAGTATAAGAAATTATCAATTTCCTCATTTGTAAAAGAATATGAAAGTGAAATGAGCAATTTATACAATGCAGCAGATGTAGTAATATCTAGAGCAGGAGCATCTACTCTTTGTGAATTAATTTCGTATAATAAGCCTTCTATATTAATTCCATATCCTTATGCTTCAGAAAACCATCAAAATGACAATGCATATTTTATGGAAAGAGAGGTAAAAGGAGGGCGGGTATTTTTACAAAATGAAGATTTATTATCATTTAAGATGATGGTATTTGGAATGACAAACAAAAATAATCTTAAAACTTATTCTCAAAATATTAATAACTACAAAAGTTTAAAAGAAAACAATACCATAATAGAAAGTATTATAAGCATATGAATAAGTATTATTTAATTGGTATTGGTGGCATAGGTATGAGCGCTTTAGCTCATATATTAAAAGAGAGAAATGAAATAGTTTTAGGAAGTGATAAAAAGAATAATACGAATGTAAAAAGGTTAAAAAAGAAAGGGGTAAAAGTATATTTAGAACATAATTCTAAGAATTTAGATAATGAAATGAAAGTGGTGTATAGCTCTGGTATAGATAAAGAAAAAAATGAAGAATATCTATTTGCTAAAGATAATAAAAATACCCTTTGGCATAGATCAGATTTATTAAAGTATCTAATGAGTGAAAAAAAACCTATTTTAGTTGCTGGAACTCATGGGAAAACAACAACAAGTTCACTTTTATCATATGTATTACTTTGTGCAAAAAAAGATCCTTCATTTGCGATTGGAGGGATAATAAAAAATGAAAAAAATAATGCTAGGTGGGGAAAGGGAGAATATTTTGTAGCAGAAGCAGATGAGAGTGACGGTTCTTTTCAAAAGTATAATAGCTATGGAGCAATTATTACTAATATTGAAGAAGAACATATGAGCTATTGGGAGAATAAGAATAATTTATTAAATGCATATTATACATTTTATAAAAATGTTAGATCAAAAGAGCTATTATTTTGGTGTAAAGATGACAAATATTTAAATGAAGAATTGCCTATAGAAGGTGTTAGCTATGGATTTTCTAAAGATGCTGATTTAAGAATAACATCAAATAAAGATAGCTTTTCTATTAATTTTTTAAATAAAAAGTATGATTCTATTGAATGTGACAATTTAGTTGGTAAACATAACGTATTAAATGCAGCAGCTGTCTTTGGATTATGTATAAAATTGGGGATAGAAGAAGAAATTATTAGATATGCTTTTAAAACGTTTTTGGGAGTAAATAGAAGGTTATTTAATTTCTGAAGACTTTCTCCTAACCCTTTCCCAAATAAGCCTCCTGATCCTGCAGCTATTTTCGCTTGATGAGGTTGATGACCTTTCCCTTTTAAATCTAATTCAGGATGCAGATATATGTTTATCCTATCGGGAACGTGCGGCATATTATATGCTATCACCCCTCCTATGGCTACAAGACAGATCAATGGCAAAGCCCAATAGCGAAGTGAAACTTTTGATAAAATAAATAGAACAACAAAAGTTGATACAATAATGGCAGTTGTTCCATTATCAGGTTCTAGTAAAATTAATAGCAAAGGTACTACAAAAATAAGCATCAATTTTAAAAATTCAAAAAATGATGAAATCTCTTCTTTCTGCACTATCCTATGAATAAAATATATCGGCAGAATGAATTTCGCTAACTCAGATGGTTGGAGGCTATATTGCTTATATCCTAACCACCTTTTAGCACCATTTAATTCTTGCCCAATGCCAGGAATAAATACTAATGATAATAGTATAATAGAAAAAAATAATAAAAATGGGCTTAATCTAATGATATTTTGATATCCCAAAAACCAAATAAATACTGCTATTAATATTCCAAATATCCCATAGCATATTTGTTTGAATAAAGCTTGATGTATATTTTTATTTAATGCCCCATCTATCACTTCTGCAGAAGTAGTATTAAATACCATTATCAACCCTAATGAAAATAGGGTAATACAGCATAATAGTAATAATATGCCAGATTTGCTCATACTACCTTATTCGCAACTTATCCCCAGGGCGAAGTCTTCTTGCTTTTGCTTTATCTAAATTATTAAGACGAAGTAATTCTTCAACTTTTAGATGGTGCTTCATTGCAATTGTCCAAGGATTATCCCCTCTTTTGACAACATAATATTCTCCTTTTTGTAAAGGAGATGGGGTTTTTTCAGCTTTTTTTGTTACAACAGATTTTATTTGTGGAATTATTAGTTCTTTTCCAATTTTTAATAAGTGTCCTTCAATCTTATTAATTTTCCTTATCTCTTTAACTGTTGTACTATAGCGTTTTGCTAATTTCTCTAAATTATCCCCTTTTTTTACTGTTATACGAAGCAAATGATCTTTTTTCAAAATAGGTGTTTCTTCAATTTTCTTTTCTTGGACTTCATTAACAGCTAATTCAGGAAGCTTATAAACAACACTTTTATCTTCAACTTTTTCTTCTTCTTTTACTTGTGCTACTTCTTTAACAACTGCTTGTTCTTTATTTTCTTTTATTGCAATTGCATCAAATGGTTGTTCTATTGCTTTTTCCTCTTTTGCTTCAAATCCCTCATATAAAGGATGAAGATCTTTAAGCTCAGTAGAAATCTCTGACCTTACAAGATCGGGGGACGAAGGTATAATTTTATCTTCTTTTTTTGTTAATGCAGCAAAAAATAATATGCTTAAAAGACCCGCGTTTACAACAACAGAGATGATAACGCTATTTTTCTTATTCATCCCTTTCTACCCCCTTTTTAATCGAAAATACAATGCTTTTAAAAACCTCTCCTCTATGTTCATAGTTATTAAACATATCATAACTTGAACAGCCAGGAGATAAAAGTACATTAGCATTTCCATTAGCTTTTTTATACGCTATTTTCACAGCTTCTTCCAGAGAATTTTCTATATTTATAGAAAAATCTACTAATTGCTTTTTTATTTTATTAGCACTTTTCCCAATAGCAATAATATATTTCACCTTTCTTTTAAATGCATTATTCCATAAAGAAAAATCTAATCCTTTATCTTCTCCTCCTACAATAAGTACTATTGG
>CAYUWE010000152.1:0-3493 GCA_964448255.1 uncultured bacterium
AAAGCCTATTCCCTCTAACATCCTATCATTTTGCTCTAAATAGAGCTTTAAATGCTTACTAACTTGTTACAAGTTCTTTATAATTAACTACCTACTGTTAAATTATTTATAAGAGATTTAAATTTTAATTAAATCATCTTATTTTTGCCTTTGAGCAAATATACGATACAATGGTCAATGCTATTCAAAGAAGAAGGCAGCTAGAACTGCAGGCTGAAGGAACCAAAGCTTCTCAACCTATTGATCCAGAAGAGCTTAGGAATTTAGACTGGGCTAAAAACAAAGAAGAATTAATCACTAGAATCAATAAAATAGTATCTCTTCAATTAGAAACAGCAAAAAAATGGAATGAAGATGAATCACAAGACCACTTCCTACAAAGAATAAAAAAACGTAGAATTTACAGAGAAACTGAAATATTAGGTAATTCACCAGAAGAAAAGAAAATACAGATGCTTTCATTTATATTAAAAGCCTCTGCTTCTTCATTAGACGCTCATACCAATTATCTTACACCATCGGAAGCCTCTCAATTTATTATTCAGGTTCAAAAAAGACTCTTTGGAATAGGGGCACAATTAAAAGATAATCTAAATGGCTTTAGTGTTGTCAGAATTATTGAAGGCGGTCCTGCAAGTCAAGCTAACAAGCTAAAAATCAATGACTTAATAATAGCTGTAAATAATGAGCCAGTAGTGGGAATGGATATTGTAGATGCAGTAGAACAGATAAGAGGAGAAAAAGGCACCCCTGTATTACTGACAATTTTAAGAGAAAATAAGGAAGCGAATGAAAAAAATATTCAAAAACTCGACGTTGAGATAATTCGAGGAGAAGTCGTTCTTGAAGAAGCTAGATTTGAAACGCATTATGAACCTTTTGCAGATGGAGTAATAGCATTTATTAATTTATATTCATTCTATCAAGATCCTAATAACTCCTCTTCTGGAGATATTAAAGCGGAAATCGAGAGAATGAAAAAAGACCATAATTTGAAAGGAGTTATTCTAGATTTAAGAAATAATTCTGGAGGTCTTCTTCCTCAAGCTGTTGGCGTTTCTGGCTTATTTATGACAAAAGGTATTGTTGTTTCGATAAAAGATAGTATGGGGCAAGTACAACATCTTAGAAATTTAGAAGGTAAAATGACATGGGATGGACCCTTATTAATTCTTACCAATCGTGCTAGTGCTTCTGCTTCAGAAATTGTCGCCCAAAGCTTACAAGATTATGGCAGAGCTATCGTTGTTGGAGATGATAAAACTTTTGGGAAAGGTACATTTCAAACATCGACTTTAGATATTTCAAAAAATAATAGCGTCAATCCTCAAGGAGAATATAAAGTTACAAGAGGTATGTACTATACTGTATCTGGTAAAAGCCCACAGCTAAAAGGGGTAAAAACGGATATTGAAATCCCCGGTATACTTTCTGAAATGGAAATAGGAGAAGAATTTTCAAAATATCCTTTAGATAACGATCAAATTGATCCACATTTCGAAGATGATTTATCAGATATCCACCCTGTCCATCGCAATCGCTTAAGTTTATTATATAAGCACAATCTACAAACAAAAATGACAACGTATTTGCAATACCTTGATGCATTAAAAAGAAACTCTGAAAAACGAATAAAAGAAAATAAAAACTACCAAAATTTTATAAAAGAAATTCAAAATAAAAATTTTGAATCTCAAACTGTAGAATTATTTGGCCAAAGCGACCTTCAATTAATAGAAGCATGTAACATCATGAAAGATTTGATTTTCTTAATTGAAGTAAATGAAAAATATGCACCTACATATTGAAAATAATGAAAAAGCTAGACAAAATTAAAGGCAAAATAAAATAGGGAAAATTTTTATGCAAGTTCGTACACGCATTGCCCCTTCTCCTACTGGAGACCCTCATGTTGGAACAGCATATATAGCTCTTTTTAATTTGATCTTTGCTAAACACTTCGGTGGTAAATTTATCCTGAGAATCGAAGATACTGATAAAGCACGAAGCCTTTACCAATATGAAGAAAATATTTATAAAGCTCTTTCATGGCTCAATATTTCTTGGGATGAAGGGCCTGATATTGGTGGAGAATTTGGTCCATATAGACAGTCTGAGAGACTCTCTATTTATCAAAAGTACATTCAATTATTATTAGATAACGACAAAGCTTATAAATGTTTTGCCACACAAGAAGAACTCTCTCAAATGAAGGAAATGGCAGCAAAAAACAATATGAAGCAAGGGTATGATAGAAGGTATCGTAACTTATCAAAAGAAGAGATTAGAAAAAGAGAGAGTGAAAACCAGCCATATGTTGTGAGGTTAAAAATTCCTTTAACGGGAGAATGTGTTTTTGAAGATGCGGTAAAAGGAAAAATCACATGTCCATGGGCAGATGTTGACGATCAAATTTTAATGAAATCAGATGGTTATCCTACTTATCATTTTGCGAATGTAGTAGACGATTATCTAATGAAAATAACTCATGTTATTAGAGGTGATGAATGGATAGCTTCAACTCCAAAGCATGTATATATTTATGAAGCATTTGGCTGGGAAAAGCCTACATTTATTCATATGCCACTTCTGCTTGGACAAGATGGTAGAAAATTATCGAAAAGAAGAAATCCTACATCTATTTTTTACTATAGAGATAGCGGGTATTTACCAGATGCTATGATAAATTTCCTTTCATTAATGGGGTATAGTATGCCCAATGAAAAAGAAATCTATTCACTAGAAGAGCTAACAAAAGAATTTGATATCAATCATATCGGCGTTTCTGGTGCTTTTTTCGACATTACAAAATTAAATTGGGTTAACCAGAAATATATAATAGAAAAATTAACTGAACACACACTATTAGAATCATTAAAACAATGGCAATTTAATGATACCTTTTTCCAAAAGTTAATGCCACTTGCGCATACAAGGATAAAAACTTTTGGCGATTTCATGGATTTATGTAATTTCTTTTTTATAAATGATATCCCATTAACACAAGAGCTTCTTTGTCCAAAAAAATTAAACCCTATTGAAGTATGCTATATCATTCAATGCATCATATGGAATTTAGAAGAAACAAATAGCTGGAACAAGGATGCTATTGAAAAAGCTTCTCATGAAATAGCAACATATTTTGATATATCACACAAAAAAGTAATCATTCCTATTTTATTTGTAGCTATTACAGGAAAAAGACAAGGCCCTCCTTTATTTGCATCATTTGACATCCTTGGAAAAGATAGAACCAGAGCAAGAATGCTAAAAGCTATAGAATTTCTTGGTGGAATCTCAAATAAAAAGATGTCTCTTCTTCAAAAGAGCTATCAAAAAAAGGATTTAAAAGATCTAATCCAAAAAGAAGGTTAAAGTTCTTCAGGTATTTCAAAAAATTCTCTATTGTCTATTGAAATTTCTTCCATTGGTGATTGAGTTATGATGTAATTTTTTTGTACACCATTTTCTAAATTGCATCCTGATAAAATAC
>CAYUWE010000153.1:0-3472 GCA_964448255.1 uncultured bacterium
ATTTCTTGTAGTCTACCTTTTTTTCCTAAATAGTCTTTTTCTAAAATTTCTAACATTTTTATACCTTTGCCAAAAAATTTTACAGTCCTATGATTTTATTGTCCAAATAGTTAGTACTTAAAATACAAATAATACAAAGTTACTTAACCAAATAAATCAAAAGAAATGCTATAAAGATTTTTAGGCAAAAAAATGAAGAGGGAAATATGACATCATATAAGCAAGATTACCTTGCTAAAGAAATGAAAAAACAGTCAAAATTTTTCTTGCATTTTCTACTTTCTAAATCTAAAAGAAATCTTCTAGAACAGATCCTAGGGTTATTTACCTTAGTATCGATATTCCTTATCTTTTATATATTTTCAGCATGGATTAGCGTTTTCGATTTCGGGTATGATAATTTTATTCAATTGCCATATTTTATAAAAAATAAACTCTATTTAACAGGTTGGATCCTATATTATATATTCCTAGGATGCGGCATTTGGTCATTATGGAGAAAATTTCCTGTAAAAAATTTAAAACTCGATATGTCCTTTTCCTTATGGCAAGTGGTATTAACCATTATATGGACTATTGTCTTTGTAAAAGCTAAGTTATACCTACTTTCATTTTTAGTAATATTATTCATAACAAGCTCTCTTCTTATTTCTTTTGTTTCTTCTTGGAAAAAAGAAAAAAAATATGCTCCTTTGTTTTTCTTCTATTGCTTATTCTGGCTATCTTATATAAGCATCGTTAATTTAGAATTTTGTGTTTTAATCACTTAAGATGGGATAGTTATATGAAAACAACCTCATTTTTTTTACTTGTTTATTCAGTAATAGCTCTTGTCAGCGGAAGCATGGCTTTTGTACATGATGAAAGCTATAGAGCGCTATTTATTGAAGTATTCATAAGCATAGTTCTTTTCGTTGATTCAATATTAATGATGAAAAAGAAAAGATTCACAGAATATGTAGCTCTATTTTTCTCAGCTTTCCTTTTAATATATTATGCTAGTCTTTTTTCTTATTATAAGGATTATATGGCCGGGGTGTTAACAGGAGTTAGTATTTTTATGGTTATAATTTTACTCATAAAAATCTTTAAAATATCTAACGAATAACAAAAAAAGCTTGCAAGAAAAAAAAAAGACGTTAAAGATTCATCAAAACTTTAACAAAAATATACATTTTTGATGATGTCTGTATTCTATATAGCCTTAATATATACTTTATTCTTTCTAAATAATTTTGCCTGGTGTGAAAATACCTCAGCTTCTTTTTTAAAAAATGCTTTTGCCACAAATAATTTTGAGCAATATGCCTTTACTAATCAAAAAAAAGGATTTTCTGTAGATGTAGTTGAAGAGTATTACCTGGATATATCTCGAAAAAAATTACAATATAAAGGGGAAAATATTCCTATTATTGAAACAGAGACTTCCAAAGAATTAGGAAAATTAGCAGCTCTTCATTTTCTAAAATGGGCAAATGATAATCCAAATGGAGTTGCTTGTTTTTCATCATATAAAATCTCAACACTATTCTTGAAATACTTACGTTATTATAAGCAACACTGGAACGATCCAATAGTACAAGAAGAATTGTCGAAAATGGGATTTCCTATAAAAGAATACCCGAAAACTACAAATTTAAAAATCGTTCAACTATCTGAATTTTTCCCAATAGATACCTCCCATGAAAATAGCTTAAGCTATTATGTTAAAAACTACACAGCAAAGCTTTTAGGTATAAAAAAAGAAAATATCCTTTCGATGGAAGATTCTTTTGGTCAGACTTTAAAAAAGTATGGAATAAATAATATTTTCCCTAATGGAAAAGTTGATCTAGGTATTTTAAAAAAAGCTCCGAAAAATAAAACTGAATTCCTTCAAATTCTTGCAATTCAAGAGATTAAAAAATTCTGCGATAGTTATGACAAAAAAATAAGAGAGTGGGGTGGTATTGATTTTATATTATCAAGTATTGGATCAGATAGTCGCATAGGATACAATAGAAAAAATACTTCTTTTAATACTAAAACAAGACTAGTATCGCTAAATTTTGAAATAGCTGCATCAATCTCTGATAAGTTAGGAGGTATTGAATATTCTAGAAACCTTCATGCAATAACAGTAGGGCTAGATACACTTTTTTCAAAACCACCATCCCATGTAATTATTTATACATCCGATCCATATAAGGCTAATGCCATTAGCGAGACTATTCAATGTGCTACTTCAACAATTGAATATCCGATAACACTATTTAATAAATCCCCTCATTTTTGCTTTTACATCACCCGCAATGTAGCAAGAAATATGCCCTCAAGAAAACATATAGAATATGCTAATAAAGACATAAAAAATATCCCTAAATCATTCATCGATCAATCCTTTATCGATCTTTCTCTAGAAAAGAAAAAACCTCTTATTTCTTTAAATGAAAAAGACCTTCTATCGCAACCTTCTACAAAATTTCTATATAAAAAACTAGGAAACGATATCTTTAAACTAATAACTACTTTGCAAAAAAGATTAATTAGACAAATAGAAAACTCAGTACTAATTAATCAGCCATCTCGCATTTTACATACTAGCCCTTACCATGAAGACATTATTCTCTCATATTACCCTATTGTAAAACGCTTGATGTCTACATCGAAAAATTTCTTTTGTATATTTACTAATGGTCATCAAAATGTGACTCATCACTTTCTATTAGATCAATTAAGAAATATTAAAGATGAAATAATCCATAACTATAAATTAATAGCAGAAACTCCCTATATCAACCTACTCGACCAATTCAAAGAAACCTTTAGAAATCCAGATGAACATAAGAAATCTCAAATAGAAACACAGATAATAGCTAAGAAAATCTATTCAACAATGGATATTGAAACAAAAGAGGATTTCACAAATAAAATCAATTTCTTAGAAACCTATACTACAAAACGTTACCCCGGGCAAAACGATAGTACCCTTATTCAATCATTAAAAGGACTAATTAGAGAGTCTGAAGAAGAAAAAACATGGTTTTCTTCATGTGGTATTCCCCCACAAGATATCTTTCATATGCGCTCAAAATTCTTCTCTTTATCTCCCTATTCTTCTACATATATTCCAGAATCCGACATAAAAAAACTCACTAAATTAATTAATGAATTCAACCCAAATATAATTACAATAGCATTAGATCTAAAAGAATTAAGCCCTAACACATACTATAAGTGTCTAAAAACCTTAGCTTTAGCACTGCAATCTATTCCATCATCTCGAAAAATGAACATATTGGCTTATCATATTATTAAAGACAAACTCGACTTTTCTAAAGCTAATCTCTTTTATTTAGTATCAAAAGAAGATCAAAATGAAGTAAGAGAAATATTCAATCATTGTTATTCCACGCAAAAAGATACTTCTTTCCCATCAAATACTTTTAACGGATCTTATACCCATCAAATGAGAAAGAAACAAAAAGAAACC
>CAYUWE010000154.1:0-3459 GCA_964448255.1 uncultured bacterium
AGCTAAATTGTGGTTTTAGAATGGTTAGGTGGGAGTTTTTAGAGGTGCCCTTATAATAAGATTAACATAAAGAAAATATATGGCAAACTATAAACACGACTATGACAAAACACTTACAAGACTTACAACAATACTATCTAGACTAAATGATGGTGAGTCATTATCAGTAAAAGCATTAGCTGAAGACTTTAATGTATCTACTAGAACAATTCAAAGAGATTTTAATGAAAGGTTAATATCTTATCCTATTTATCAAGAAAATAAAAAATGGAAGATGCAAGATGGTTATAAATTAGAAAAGTCATCTACTCTTGAAGATACTGTTGTATTAGATATTATGGAAAAATTATTTGAAAGTATTGGTGGTAAATTTGCTACAAAATCTAAACATCTACTTTCAAAGATTAAAAATGAAGACTTTAATCCTATATATGCAAAGCTAAATATAGAAGATATTAGTGGTCAAATATTAGATATTGCTACATTAGAAAATGCCATTAAAGACAAAAGTATAATTTCTTATCAGTATAATATGAATAAAAAATCAAACTATATAGAAGTAAAACCACTAAAAGTAGTTAACTTTGAAGGATTTTGGTATTTAGTAGCACTTGATGCGAGAAATGACGAATTAAAAAAATATTATCTTAAAAACATATCTTCCATTCAAGTTTCAAATATGAAATTTGAAATAGATTCTAAACTAGAAAAACAATTAGATAATTCAATATCAATATGGTTTCAAAAAGATGTAGAGCCATTTGAAGTCAAAATATTTGCAAATGATATAGCTTCTAAATACTTTAAAAGAAGACCACTACCAACTCAAACTATATCATCTTTAAATGAAGATGGTACTATGGAATTTGTAGTAAAAATCACTCATGAAATGGAAATACTACCAATAATAAAATATTGGATACCACACTTACAAGTTATTCAACCAGAATACTTGAGAGAGATTATTCAAAAAGATTTGAAATATTATTTGCACCTGTAGTTTAAAATAAGCAGACATACAGCAGTCCAGCTAATCTTATATACTTCTAATCTAAATAATATAGGAGTATCAAATGGTAAGAAGAAAAAAATCAACAGCAGATACAATCAACTTTGATAAATCACAATTTGTAGAAAAAGAGCTTCAAGATAAAATATCTCTTTGGATATTAAGAATAATAATTAATCTTGGCGGACAAAAAAAGTTTATAGATAAATATAATTACTTTGATGAAGAGGATATTGCATACTATTTAGATTTAGGAAAGTATGTTGATATGGATAGTGATAATATAACTAGAAATGAAGTTACTAATATCTTGAAATCTAATCTTAATAAATTAGAAAAAAGAAAAAGATTTACTAGTAATAAGATTCTTACTAGCAATATTAAACAAATTTCAAAACTTATGGATTTAAATAAAAATGAAGAGCAAGTATTGGAATTTTCAATAATACTTCATCAATATGACATACTTGAAGATGCTATTGATTTACTTGGTAATGATATTAATTCATCTCAATTAAAAAAAATAATTAGTAAAGTATTGAATCTACCACAAAAAAGTGTAAATGATATATTTAGTTCAAAATCTAAATTTAGTAAATCATCAATTTTGACTATTGATAAAGGAAACACTCATTGCATTAAAAGGAAACTAGAACCAATAAGTGATGAGTTTTTTGATAATATGCTAAGCCTTGATGAAGATATCTCTGTGATGATAAAAGATAGTGTAAGAGCCTGCAGTAAAGGTGATTTAGCTTTAAAAGATTATTCACATATCAGTAAAGATATAGATATTTTAGTCCCATATTTACAAAATGCCATTAGTGAAAATAAAACTGGTGTAAATATTTTACTTTATGGATTACCAGGAACAGGAAAAACTGAACTATCTAAAACTATTGCTAAGACTTTAAAAACAAATTTATTTGAGATAAGTTATGCAGATGAATCAGATGAACCTCTTGATGGTAAAAAAAGATTAAAAGCATATAAAACTGCTCAAGCACTATTGGTAAATAAAAGAACTATTTTGATGTATGATGAAGCTGAAGATGTATTTGAAAGTAGCGATGGTGGATTTTTCTCACAACCATCAAGACAAAGAGATAAAGCTTGGATAAATAGAGTACTAGAGTCTAACACAATTCCAACCATTTGGATTACAAATAATATTCGTAGTATTGATAACGCATTAGTGCGAAGATTTGATATGAGTATTGAAGTACCAATACCTACAAAACAAAAACGAGAGGAGATTATTAAAAATTATAGTGGAGATATTTTAGATAAACAAAGTATAAAACTACTATCAACTTATGAAGATATAGCACCTGCACTTATAAGTAGAACTGCAAAAGTAGTTAATAGTATAGATATAGATGATAAATCAAAAGTATTTAATCAAGTATTAAATAATACATTAAAGGCACAAGGTTATAATGAAGTAAAAGAGATTAAAAGTTCAAATGATTTACCAAATACTTATAATCCAAACTTTATAAATACAACTACAAATTTAGAAGAATTAACATTAGGAATTAAAGAGACTTCAAATGCAAGGCTATGTTTATATGGAACAGCAGGTACTGGTAAAAGTGCATTTGGAAAATATATAGCAGATACTTTAGATAAACCTATACTATTAAAAAAAGCAAGTGATTTACAAAGTAAATTTGTAGGTGAATGTGAACAAAATATTGCAAGAGCCTTTGAAGAAGCAAAAGAGAAAAATGCTGTACTTATATTTGATGAAGTTGATAGCTTCTTACAAGACCGTACCAATGCAAAAGCATCTTGGGAGATATCTCAAGTAAATGAAATGTTGGTTCAGATGGAGAATTTTGATGGGATATTTATAGCTACTACAAATTTAATGGATAATTTAGACAAAGCAAGTTTACGAAGATTTGATTTGAAATTAGAGTTTGATTATCTAAAGCCTACTCAAGCTTGGGAGATGTTCGTTGCTTTTGCTAAAGAGTTAAAGATTTACAAACCTGCAAATAGTTTTAGAAGTGGTGTTGAAAACTTAAGATATTTAACTCCTGGGGATTTTGCAGCAGTAACTAGACAAAATAGATTTAGACCTATTAAAAATGTGGAAGATTTTATAGCTAGATTAGAAGATGAAATTGAAGTGAAGAATATTGGTAATACTAATAAGATGGGATTTATAGTATGAAAATAAATAAGATAAAACTTTATTTAGACGATGTTAGAATACCAAAAAAATATTTTGATTTTATTGCTAGGGATATTGAAGAGGCAAAGAAGATTATATTGTCAAATCAAATTGATTATATATCTTTTGACCATGATTTAGGTCAAGATAACAATGGTAAATTATTAGATAGTGGATATGACCTTGCTAAATGGTTAATTGAAACAGATTTGAATAAAAAAATAATTTCTGATAATTTTAAATTTTCAGTACATTCAAAAAATCCAAT
>CAYUWE010000155.1:0-3406 GCA_964448255.1 uncultured bacterium
CTTATAGTGTTATTGCTAAGCGTAAAGGTAAAATGGAAAACGGAACTTTTGTAAAAGAAGCGTAATGAGGAGATACTTAACAAAAATAGCAACAGAAAGATTTGGAACAGTATCAGTTGGTGAATTAGGGGAACGAGTGTTTGCGCACTGGTTCTCCGTTAACCACGAAGGAGATACTTTACATAGTCAATCTTTAGACAGAGACTATCAAGGAATTGATTTTGCAGACAATAAAGGTTATACTTATCAAGTTAAAGCAACATCTTATAAATCGTTTACTTTCAATTCTAAATTAGATAACTTAACTGATCATTTAAGAGCTGATTTTTATGTATTTGTTCAGAATAAAGGAGATTATGCTTATATTGAAGGCATCTACAATAGGGACTATGTAAAAACAAACGCTAAAGCTAGTTATAGTAGTGATACAAGTTTTGTTTACGCAAAAGATTTGCAAGCGCAAAAGTTATTTGGAATTTAAAGCTAATACACTTATAAAATGGATTCACAGAAAGAAAACTTTATTAAGTTGATAGAGTCTATAGGTTATCCTTATAGATCAATCAACACGTTAGATCAAAAAGAACTTAAGAGACAACATCAAATGGTATTCAATAGACGTAGAAGCTATTATGATAGCATGACTTGTAGGTCGTGCTATGTTTCTTTGTTAAATGATTTAGTTAGACATTATGATTTACCTAAAAGGATTGAAGTGGCTAAAGATTACGAGACAAGAAAAGCTATTTGTTTAGAATGTCCAGCTACAAAAGATCAAGAAGGCCCGGTTTATGTTTGTGGTAAATTAGGAAAAGCATCTAAAGGTAAGCATAAAACTTGTGGATGTATTATTAACGTAAAGGCAAGATTCAAGATGTTTTCTTGCCCAAGAGGCAAATGGTAAATGAAGACAATTAAAGATTATTTTAGTATTAAAGAGCTTGTCGACGAACAGGTATTTAACAAGTTTGGGAATGGAGCTTGGAGATTTTTAGATCCATTAACGTTAGAATGTCTATTTATTATTAGACACAATCTAAAGAAGTCAATAACAGTGAACACTTGGGCTTGGAGTGGTAACTTATCTCAAAGAGGATTAAGACACAATATGTCTGAAATGGTTAAGTCAAAGAAGACACCTTATCTATCAGCTCACATGTTTGGAAAAGCATTTGACTTTAACGTGAAAGGAATGACTGCTTGTGAGGTTAGAGAATGGATAGTGAAAAACGCTGATCTATTCCCTTGTCAGATTAGATTAGAAAGGAATCTTAATGGAGAGCCTATTTCTTGGGTTCACATAGACACAATTCAGAATGAGTCTAATCCTAAAGTGTATCTATTTGACGTTTAAAAGCATATAATAATTATGGCAGGAAAGAAAAAAGATTACGTAGCAGACTCAGTAGAAGTCGATAATAGAATAGCTGAAGCAATAGATTTCTTACTTAATAAGAATATGTCTAGAGGTGAATGGGTAGTTCACTGTAAAAAGAAATATGGTATTGAGTCAAGACAATCTGACACCTATTGGAGGAAAGCTAAAGATCATGTGAAAGAAAAGTTTGCAAAAGATAGAGAAGCGATGGCTGAATCTCATCACGCAAGGCTTTTTGAATTATACATGAAAGCTATTAAAAAAGGGGAGATGGAAATAGCTAGAAAGATACTAGCTGACATTGCAAAATTAACTGGAGTGAATGAACCTGACAAGAAAGATGTTACATCTGAAGGTGAAAGAATACAAATCCACATTGGATTAGAAACAGACGAAGATGAGGAAGAGAATAATTGAGGAAAACAGACATAGAAGAAACTTGATCAAGAAGAAACCAAGTAAGCTTCCAATTCAATACAAATACGTAACTAGTTGTAGGTATGTTATTGTAAATTTTAGAAGTAGTAGAACTTATGGAGAAGCTTAAACTGACTAAAAAACAGGGATTAGCTTATAAGTACTTAACAGACACAGAGACCATTGAGATTTTATATGGAGGCGCTGCAGGAGGAGGTAAATCCTTCTTCGGCGCTTTGTGGATTATAGCTAATTGTTTTAAATATCCAGGGTCAAGGTGGCTTATGGGTAGAGCTAAACTTGACGCATTAAAGAAAACTACATTGAATTCATTTTTTGATGTAGCATCTATCTTAAATGTAGATAGTGAGTTCAATTATAACGCTAACGAAAAGACGATAACGTTTAAGAATGGTTCTCAGGTTATTTTGAAAGATTTATTTCATTACCCATCAGATCCAAATTTCGATTCATTAGGATCGCTAGAAATAACTGGTGGATTTATCGATGAGTGTAACCAAGTTGTTGAGAAAGCAAAAAACGTTGTAATGTCAAGGATACGTTATAAATTAACTAAGTTTGATATTCACGGAGAGCTTACTGCTAATATGAAAGTAATAGGTTGGAAAATGGATAATGGAGAGATAACTAGAACACCATCTAAACATTTACCACCAGCTTTATGGTTAAACTCTAAAGGAGAAGAAACTGAAGGATTAATCCCTAAGTTATTTATGACTTGTAACCCTGCAAAAGGTTGGGTTTATGAATCGTTTTTTAAACCTCACAGAGAAGATAGGTTACCATCTCATAGAAAGTTTATCCAAGCATTATTGACTGATAATAAACATCTTCATAAGTCTTATGCTGAATCTCTATCTAAATTAGACGAAGCTTCAAAGCAAAGGTTATTGTACGGGAATTGGGATTATTCTGATGACGCAGCGAAACTGTTTCAGTATGAAGATATTCTTGATATGTTCACTAATGAATTTGTACCAGAAGGCGAAAAATACATTACAGCAGATATTGCTAGATTCGGTAAGGACAAAACTATTATAGCTTTATGGAATGGTTGGAGATTAGAACAAATGTTTGCTTTAGAACATTCTGCTATTGATCAAACCGCTAAGAAAATAAGAGAAATTGCTTCTAATAATTACATCCCGATGTCTAAGGTTATAGCTGATGAAGATGGCGTAGGAGGTGGAGTTGTTGACATATTAAAGTGTAAAGGGTTTGTAAATAACTCAACACCTTTGAAAGTAGATGGGGTAAAAGAGAACTTTTCCAATCTTAAGAGTCAATGCTATTTTAAGTTAGCTGATAAAGTCAGAGATAATGAAGTTTACATCAAAGATCAAGCTTTACGTAAAGAATTATCTGAAGAATTAGATATGATCAGACAGAAAGACTTTGATAAAGATGGAAAGAAAGCAGTAGAAGGAAAAGAGAACATTAAGATATTATTGGGTAGATCTCCTGATGTTGCTGACACTATAATGATGAGGTGCTATTTTGACTTAGTTAGCACTAAATCTTGGGTAGATGATCTTTATTAGTGAAATTATTCTTATTGAAAATCAGACAGTTATAAATTAGCTGTCTTTT
>CAYUWE010000156.1:0-3389 GCA_964448255.1 uncultured bacterium
GTTTTATTGTTTGATTATTATGAAAATTAGATCAGCACATTTAGTGCTGGTCTTTTTTTTTATAAAATTTTTTTATTTTTTTTTGTTTTTTTGTTGCACGGAATGTATTTATTGAGTATTTTTAGGGCATAATAATAAAACAAAAGAAAAAATTATGGAATTAGGAACTTTTTTATTAATCGTAATAACAGTAAGTAGCGTAAAAGTTATCTATGAAGCTTACAGAGAGAAAAAAAATTCTGAAAAAAATATTGACAAACTGTTGTCAGAAACTAAATAATTAGTATCTTTATAATAAATAAAACAATAAAACAATGATACAGACATTAAATTATCAAGACACAACAGTAGGAAATTTAGAGCCTAAATTAAAAAAAGCCTTTAACCTACTTAATGAATACTCTCAAGACTGTAGAAGTAGATTTTATGAAGCTAAGATTCAGTTTGAAGAAAAACAATTCAGAAACTACATTGAGAGAGCTAATGACCCTGAAGATAGAACTCCTCAGTATTTAGCTAAAGCATTTGAATTTAAATTACAAAGAATTGGAATGTTTAAGTTACAATGGTTAAAAGAAGCTCAATTAGATTTTGATAACAAATTAGTAAAGATGGCTACTAAGTTAGTAGACTTTGGAATGATGGAAGAAGGAGTAGTCTTAGATACAGACAACATAGATATAGATGAGCACTTAGGAATGGAATTCTATGTTACTGCAATCAAGAAAGAAGGATACCAAAGAATGGGAAGAGCTCACGCAAGATTTGTATGGGTAGAATGTTACGAGAAAGCTTCTCACTATAGATTTATAGTTACTTACAAAAAAGATAAGAACTATAATCCAGTCATAGAGCAAGAGCACTTAGATGCAGTTAATGAATTAATGGAAGTGTGTAGTGAAGTTCCTCCAACTGGAAGTAGAAAAGAACAAGTTGCATTTTATGCTAGCAAAGGACTTAAGGCTACACAAATAGCTAACAAGTTAGGAGCTAATGTAAGTTATGTAAGAAAATTAATGAGAGACTTGAAAGAGTTTAAGTCTCTCTAAAAACTCACCCCTTAAACTCAGTAGGTAGAGTTCTAAGGCATAACGAATCGAAGGTAACGCGCGTAGAATAGATTCGGTCTTAGGGTCGCAGGTTCGAGTCCTGCAGGGGCCAACTAATTAAAAAAGAAGAACAATGAACAAGTTTAGTGTAACAATGATTATTGCAAGCCTCGTCGGTCTGATTAGCTTAACAGCTATTATCGAAAGAGAGTTGTTTACGATCGAAGTAAATTTAGAAGAATGGGAAAAAGAGATTTAATAAGAGCTGTAGTATTAGCCTTTGGCGTAATGATAATGTTATCATGTAGCCGTGACGAATTAACTGATATAGCCTTGCCGGTGGAATATGACGAGTGTGGTGTAGAGGTAAGAGAATTTATTTCAGAAGAAGGAGATACATTAACATTCATGGGTAACTGGGTTCAGTTAAAGACATTGAAAGACGTAATGTATGGAAGCGATGCTTACAAATACGAAACGTATAGAGAAGACGGAACTTGTAAAATATTATTTTATATACCAGATTATGATATCTGGGAATATAGATACGATGCAGTTTATAATATAGATACCGGAGAACAAATAGGATTCTTTCTATTTGGAATGTGGTGGGAATAAAAAAAGAATAGATATGAGCACATGGGATATAGTTTGGATGCTAGTAGGATTAGCTACAGTACCATTTACGTGGAAAGGAGTTTACGTAACAATTCAAGATTGGAAGAAGAGAAAAGGATATAAATAATGGCACACGTAATAGGAAATAAGTGTATAGGAACAAAAGATGGGATTTGTATAGAAGTATGTCCTATCGAAGATTGCATAGTAGAAGGACCTGAACAAATGTTCATCAATCCAGAGACTTGCATTGATTGTGGAGCATGCTTAGATGAGTGTCCAGTATTAGCAATATTTGATAGTGAAGAAGAAGCTATCGATGAAGGAGAGTTAGAGTCAGTAAAAAAGAATTATGAATTTTTTAATTTAGAATACGATGAATAAATTTAGAAACAACAAGCCAATTGAATTCAGTCTAATAATTTGTGTACTATTAGTACTTGGATTGGTAACAGCAAATGCACAAAGTATAACAGTTAATGGGAACAATGTAGAATTGTCAATGGACTTACAAGGTGGAGAAGTGAAGACTGTTATTAACGGAAACAGATATTTATTCCCAACATGGGAACAAGATGCTTATGTTAAGTTAATCGATTCGGATCAAGTAGTACTTGTAAAGAATGCAAACATAGATGGATACTTAAAACAGTTACACTATGTAATAAGTGATGGCTTAACTACAACAACAAGAATGATACTTCCTAACAATGTGGAGTACTTTAAAATAAACAATCGTGTATTCAATATTATGTTTTATAAAGATGATAGTTGGGTATTCGAAACAGTAGCTGATGGTTTCTATAAGACATTTGAAACAGAGATTATTCCTGCATCAAGTAATCCTATGGTAAACAGACCAGTTGATAAATTTGTATTCAAGACAATCTATCTTGTAGTATATGGAGAAGGTGTTTTAGATTACAAGAGAGTAAGTAAAAGAAAGTTTAATCAATTATTAAAAGACAAATAAGATGGAAAATAGATATCCAAAGTTAACAAGTATTCAAGTGGCTGCAGCTTTTGAAAAGAATAGTGGTCAATTAAGAGAAGTATATAAGAATGATGGTTGCTGTGGTGGTAATGGTCCTAACTGTAAATGTAGATAGTATGGACTTTGCAATCATAGGTATAGGAGATGGTCTTTTATTCGGAGTAACATACTACGGTAAAGACGATAGAGTAGATGAAGAAGACTGGAATGAGTTAAACATCTACTTAGGAATAATGGCAATCAACATTCGTTGGTGGAACTAATATTAATAATTAAATAATTTAAAAATGGCATACGTAGTAGCAACATTCAACAAACCAAGTACAAAGAGACCTGGTGTACATAGTAAGAATAATAACAGTAATATAAAGAAGTCCAAGAACTATAAGAAGAAGTATAGAGGACAAGGAAGATAATGATAGCAATACTAACAGTTATAAGTATAGTGTGGGTACTGTGTTTATTATACATTAAGGATAATGACATTGATATCTCTCTTAATAAGATAGACAAGGATGACCCTTATGTTCTAGGGTTCTTCTTGTTCATTGTTCTTATTGGAGTAGTGCTTATTGTGTTTCAATATTCATCTTTATTATCTGTATCCACAATAATCTCCAGGGTTAGTTGAAATTGACGTCTGCTACAGTCTCAGCTAGCTTAACACCTTTTTCTCGAATTGTTTCTCTAACTTGTTTAACACTGTGACTATATAGTTTTTTCCATTC
>CAYUWE010000157.1:0-3379 GCA_964448255.1 uncultured bacterium
AAAGAGATGCTAGAATTAAACGATGAAAGAACAAAAAGAATTATTGGAAACCAAATAGGAACACAAGCATATAGCTTATATAGAGCAATATATAAAGGCGGCGTATTAAAAAATGTAGAAGGGGATACTAAAGAAGAAGTAATTAGAGAGTCTGTAAAGATTATTGCTGAGAATTTAAGTTTAGATGCTGATGTGTTAACAGATTTACTAATAGATAGAGAGAATTTAATGCCGACTGGCTTGAATCATGGAGTAGCTGTTCCTCATACAAGAGATTTCTTGCTTCCTAAAGCATTTGATGTTGTGACAATAGTATATCCTAAAAAAGATATTGCTTACGGATCTCTTGATGGGCAAGATGTACATACACTTTTCTTTTTATTTGCTTGTGAAGATAAAAGGCATCTTCATTTACTTGCAAAATTAGCTCATTTAACACGAAATGATAGAACTATAGATTTCTTTAAAAATAGACCTGATAAAGCTTCTGTTTTAGCGTATGTTAAAAAATGGGAAACGCAAGTTTTACCATATATGGGTGAGACCATAAGTAAATAACTTATTATTCGCTTTTTGTATCTGAAGATTCAGTTGCTGTTTCTTCTTCTTTATTTTCTTCTTCGTCTTTTTTCGCTTCTTCTTTTTCTTCGAAGATTATTTTTTCATTATCTGTTGTAATATAATAACTTTTTTCTAGATCAGGGTTTAGTAGTAATTTTTCTGCTAATACATCTTCTAAGTATTGTTCTATTACTCTGCGAAGAGGTCTTGCTCCCATTTCAGGTTGATAGCTTTTTTCAACTAAGAAATCTTTTGCTTTATCGCTGAGTGTTAATTCTAAATCTTTTCTAGAAACACGAGATTGTAGTTTATCAAATTCAAGATCTACTATTTTTCTTAGAGATTCTTTATCTAGAGATTTAAATATTACAGTAGCGTCAAGTCTGTTAATAAATTCTGGTTTAAAGCGTTTTTTAACCGCTCCTTCAATTTTTTCTTGAATTGCTTTTTCATCAGGCACACCTTCTCTAGCTCCAAAACCAACCTCATTAGATCTTCTTATAAGATCAGCTCCAAGGTTGGATGTCATGATAATGATTGTGTTTTTGAAATCTACTTTTCTTCCTAGTGAATCTGTTAATTTACCTTCTTCTAGTATTTGTAATAGTAAGTTCATTACATCAGGGTGTGCTTTTTCTACTTCATCGAAAAGTATTACGCAATATGGGCGTTGCCTTACTCTTTCTGTTAATTGTCCTCCTTCTTCATGTCCAACATACCCAGGAGGAGATCCTGTCATTCTACTTATTGCAAATTTTTCCATATATTCTGACATATCCACTTGTATAAGTGCATCTTCGCCGCCGAACATATGTTCAGCTAATAATTTTGCAAGTAGAGTTTTTCCTACACCTGTTGGCCCTAAGAACAAGAATGACCCTATAGGTCTATTTGGATCTTTAATATCAGCTCTACTTCTTCTAATAGCCCTGCAAATTGTATTTAATGCTTCTTTTTGCCCAATTATTTGTGAGCCTATAGCATCTTCCATATGGATAACTTTTTGTATTTCTCCTTGAGAGAGTCTAGTAATAGGTATTCCTGTTTGTTTTGCTACGATTGCAGAGATCTCTTCTTCATCTACAATGGTTCTATGTTCTTCTTTAGAATTTTCCCATTCTATTCTAATTTGCTGTAGTTTTTCTCTTAGGGTTTTTTCTGAATCTCTTAACTTTGCTGCTTTTTCATATTCTTGGTCAGCAATAGCTTTTTCTTTTTTTTGTTTTAAATCTTCAATTTCAGCTTCATAATTTGTTATTTCAGGAGGTTGATGCATCATTAATATTCTAGCTTTAGCTCCAGCTTCATCAATTAAGTCTATTGCTTTATCAGGTAAAAACCTTCCAGAAATATATCTATCTGATAGATATACTGCAGAATGAAGAGCTTGGACAGTATAATTACATTTATGATGGTCTTCGTATTTCCCTTTTAATCCTTGAAGTATTTCTTCACTTTCATCGATTGTTGGGGGAGCTACGCTAATTTTTTGGAAACGTCTTTCTAGGGCGGCATCTTTTTCTATATGTTTTCTATATTCATCTAATGTTGTAGCGCCGATACATTGTATTTCACCTCTAGAAAGAGAAGGTTTTAATATATTAGAAGCATCGATTGCTCCTTCAGCTGCTCCAGCACCTACAATAGTATGGAGTTCGTCGATGAATAGTAGAATATTTCCATTCTTTTTGATCTCATCCATGACGGCTTTTATTCTCTCTTCAAACTGCCCTCTATATTTCGTTCCAGCTATCATTAGTGTTAAATCAAGAGAAATTAGCCTTTTATTTCTTAAATTATCAGGAACATCGCCATTAACTATAGCATGAGCTAAGCCTTCAACTATTGCTGTTTTACCAACGCCAGCTTCACCAATTAAAACAGGGTTGTTTTTCCTTCTTCTGCATAAGATAAGAATTAATCTTTCTACTTCGTTTTTCCTTCCTATTACAGGATCCATTTTGCCTTCACGGCATAATTCTGTAAGATCATGGCCATAAGCTTTTAATGCTGGAGTTTTATCAGCTGCTGTTTTATCTTGCGAGCGTTGTTGTGGATTGCCATTAGAGCCGATACCACCTCCCATCGGGGGAAGTTGCAGGTTAAATGTCTCTAATTCTTTTAATACTTCTTTTCGAACTTCTTTTAGATTTACATTTAGATTTTCTAATACTTGTGCTGCTACGCCGTCAGTTTGACGAAGTAGAGCTAGAAGTAGATGTTCTGTACCTACATAATTGTGGTTAAGGTTAGAAGCTTCTTCGTTAGCGAATTCAAAAACTTTTTTTACTTTTCCAGTAAGGGCAGGGTCGCCATATACCTGTATTTCTGGGCCGAAACCAACTATTCTTTCTATTTCGTTGCGTATAGTTTCATAATTTAAATTTAAATTTCTAAGAACATTTACAGCTATACCTTGGCCTAATTTAAGCAAGCCTAAAAGGACATGTTCAGTTCCTAAGTAATTGTGGTTCAACCTCTGAGCTTCTTTTTTTGCTAATTTAATTACTTGCTTAGCTCTATTTGTGAATTTATCAAACATTTTTAAATTACCCTACAGGTTAACTATTATCCTACTTACTTCTATTGTAAATGCTCTATTCTATTTTTGTAAATTTATCATCTAATATAAAATCCAGCTTTATATAAGCTATTTAAAATAAGAAACTTATAAATCAATTAAATCATTAAAATAATTGTTTTTCATTAAAAAAATATTTTTTCATGGATTTTCTTCTGAAATTAAAATTGTAAATAGCTATGATATTACATTTTATTGAAGTGATTTTTTTATGAAGGTTATTGATACAGGGATATC
>CAYUWE010000158.1:0-3365 GCA_964448255.1 uncultured bacterium
GACGCTAATATTTCTTTTATTTTATCTATTGCTGAAGAAGATCCTTTGAAAAGAATAGAAGAAGTACCATCTATTGTTTTCATAGAATTTATACTTTCTATAAAGCCTGATTCTGCATAGCCATTATCTTTTAGATCTTTCTCAAGACCTTTTAATGCTGTTTCTATGAACTTAGGGGAATGGTTTTTTACTTTGTAAATAAAAATGTTTTCTGCCCTAAGATTTTTTTTGGTTTTCTTACCTTCAGCATCTAAAGTTGAGAAAAGCTCTAATGTTTGTTTTACTAGAGACGGTGTTGAAACAATAAAGATAATATCTTCTTTTAATTCAGGAACTAAAAGATAGGGGTTTCCTTCTACTAATGGCGCTATTATCTGCTGTGTTGTTTTTATTAAATCTTCTGGAAGTTGCTCTTGTACTTGGTATGATTTAATCTCTAATGGGTTTTCATCAGAGTCAATTAATTTTAATAAATTTTCAATTTTTTCGATGTTGCTACTAACATCTGTTATTATCATTTGTCTTGTTTGAGGGAGTATTTCTAATATCGCTGCTTGGGAAATCATAGGTTTTAGTATTGCAGCTACTGAGCTAACATTTGTGTTATTAACACGAAATACTTTCGTTACTATTGGACTTTCTATAGCCTCGTTGGTACCTACAACCTTTGCAAGTTGCTTTACTCCTTCATTTTTATGAATTACTAAGTTGTTATCTTGTTCTAAAATATCAAGGCCATGCACTCTTAGTAATTGCACTAATGTTGACATGATATCAGATGTAGAAATGCTATCTTCAGAAACAATAGATACTACAAACTGCAAATCTTCTTGATTGCATATAAAATTTACATCACAAATTTTTGAGACAAATTGAATGTATTCGATAATGGAAACATTATCAAAATTGATGGTAAATTCTTTTTCTTGTGACTTTTTTTTGTCGTCATTTTTGCTTTTTTCTGAGGTTTTTGCAAAAATTGGGCAAGAAAATACAACAAATAGCAATATTAAATTGTATAAAAAAGCTATAGAAATATTTTTTACAAAAGTCTTTTTCATGCTTTAGAAGACCTTCTCAACGCAATTGAGCACCATTTATATCCTTCCAGAGGGCATATATAACACTTACTCAGCCTCACTTGAATCCTAAAATACTGGGAGAATTATTGCAAATATTTCATGCATTTAGATTCATCAATTTTGTTATTTTTTTTTATTATAAATTTTTTTCGTACGTTTTTGATAAAATTTTTAGCAAAATCTGCTATTTAAAAAGTCCTTTGAATGGATATCACACTAGCTATTCTATTTGGGAAATTATCATCAAAATTTGATACCATTCTATCGAGTATTTTTTTAGCTTGTCCCTTTGCCGAGTACGTCACATTATCGGAAATAGCGCCTTTTAATTCATCTTGTTTTTTTATATTCTCTTTTTCTTTGTCATTAATGCACCCTAAAGAGAACAAAAGAAGTTTATCTCCAAAATTCCAATTGCTTGCTGTTTCAACAATTGTTGCGTTTGGATCTTCTCCTAGAAGACTATTTGGAGTAGCTAAAGAGATTATCTTTTTGCTTCCTGAGGGTATTTGCCAAAGGTTATTATGAGCACATGAAACAAAAGAAAGACAATTATCTTCTTGATGAAGAAATAAAAAGCTAACTGCAAAATTATCTTCTATTGAGTCGTTTGACAAAGTTTGGTTAATAGAGTTCAAAAATGTAGCAGGATGAAGAGAATTGGTTTTTGATGTGTCAGCTTCTTGCAACGCTTGTCTTACCATCCCTCTTAAATTTGCTACTGGAATTAATGAAGCAATTCCTGTTTTAGTTGGTTCTGCCATTACTATTACAAAATGATTTTCAGGTAGGTGGAAAAAATCAATATACAATCCTGTTAGAGATAGTCCTTCTTTATATGCAATTGCAATATCTAATTGTGGCCATGAAGGAGGTTTTTTCGTAAATAATAGTTGTTGTGTTTGGTGTATTATGTCAATTACTTCATCAGCTTGTTCTTCTTCATCGAATTCTTTTTCTTCTCTATAATTTTTCATGTACTGTGAAATATCAGTTATGAAATCTACGATGTCTTGATAGCGCTGTTTTGGATCAATTTTTAATGCTTTACCAATAATTGATCTTAAAGCTTTAGGTAGTAAAGATAACTGAATTACTCCATGACTCAATCTCCCTAATACAAGTTCGTATGTGATAACACCTAATGAAAAAATATCAGAAGCAAAAGATACAGTATTGGGAGATTCTTTTTGTTCAGGACTCATGTAAATTGGAGTTCCCATAAGGCGTTTTTTTTGTGTTATCCTATGTTCATCAACATCTCCAAGTAATTGCGCAATTCCAAAATCTATTACTTTTACTTCGCCAGATTCTGTTATTAAGATATTTTCTGGTTTTAAATCTCTATGTATTACTCCATGAGTATGTAAGTGACAAAGAGCATATGCTACCTGCAAAATTATTTCTAAAGCTCGTTTTTGTGATAGAGATTTTTGTTGAATAAATTGCCTTAGAGAAATTCCTTGAATAAATTCCATCGCTATATAAAGGCCTTTTTCCCATTTACCTTGGCCATGTAATTTGACAATATTTGGATGGTTCGTCATTCCAATGATATGCGCTTCTTTTAAAAAGCGATCTACCATTTCTTTATGCTGAACATATTTTGGAGAAAGTACTTTTACAACAAGTGGTTTTGTACTTTGCGGCATTGTCCCTAGATATAAAAAACTCATTCCTCCTTTATTCAAAAGGCTCTCGATTTTATAAGGACCGATTTGTTTAGGACAAGGAGTTACTTTATCTTTTGAAGAGACAAGATCAGGAAGGGTTTTTTGCTTACTAAAAGTTGGCTCGACCATAGCGATTAATCTTTTTTCCTATTGATTGCTATTATATAGGATTTGTATTTAATACAATCATTCTTTTTATCACATGAAGAGTAATTTTTCTTAAAATCTTTATTTCAAAATATTGTTGAATGTTTTTTTCAATTAACCTATCTTTTCTTAAATTTTTTTGAGTTTAAGAGAAATGTTTAAGTATTTTTTGATCATTTTATTATCTTGTTTTTCTATAGCTTTTTCCAAAGTTTATGATTGTTTTATGTATTTTAATGAAGCAGATGTTTTAGAAATTCGATTAAATGAACTTTATGATTATGTAGATTATTTTGTTTTGGTTGAATCATCAGAAGGTCATAGAAAAGGACAGAAGAAACCATTTTATTTTGAAGAAGAAAAAGAGCGTTTTTCAAAGTTTTTAGATAAAATTATTTATATTAAATTAGATGAGCATATTGATTCAGACGACGGCTGGGTAAGAGAAAATTGGCAGCGCAAT
>CAYUWE010000159.1:0-3360 GCA_964448255.1 uncultured bacterium
GAAATAAAAAAGACGAAAAAAGAGATTAGAGAATTAGAAGGTAATTGGAAAAATGAATATCAAAAAGAATCTTCTGAGGAAGAAGCGTATAGTTTTTGGGATCAAGGAGAAACTACTCTTTCTTCGTTATTAATGGAATATGGCTCAACAGATTATTTATACGTTATTCCGTATGAATTAGGGTCATTGAAATTACATTTGTATTCTAGCATTCCAATCCCAAAAGAAAGTTGGGATGAGATGATACGTTCAATTCTTACTCATAATGGTATTGGAATGAAACAGATTAATCCCTATCTTAGGCAGCTATATATTTTGAAACACGATGTAGGAAATATCAGGGCGATAGCTAATAAAAAAGAAGATTTGGAACATATTTCGGATTTAGAATTCATATTTTATGTATTTTCTCCCAATGTTGAGCAGATAAAAGCTTCAATGAATTTTTTTGAGAGGTTTTCCGATCCTAAGCAAACACATATTCAAATTATCGGAACAAAAGTTGTTATTGTAGGGACAAAAGAAAACGTAACAAAATTACTGCAGTTATATTCTGCTGTTTGGGAAGGCAGCCAAAGGAAAGTTGTAAAAACGATTTCACTAAGTAAGATACAAACAGTAGAAGCAGAAAAAATTATACAATCATTTTTCCAGGAAGCATCAATAAAATCTCGTCCTACTCTTTATCCATCGGTGGGGGAAGAATTGCAAGTAATCCCTCTTTCGCAAGGGGGGCAAGTTGTTCTTATAGGTCCATTAGATCTCGTGGAAAAAGGTGAGAAAATAATAGAAGAAATAGAAAATCAGATAGAAGATCCTGGAGAAATGACAATTTTTTGGTATACATGCAGGCATTCCGATCCTGATGATGTAGCAAAGATACTATCAAAAATATATTCCTCACTTTCGCATACAACAATGGAGCAGAAAACAACTACAAAACCACATAGCAAATCTCAGGATGTTGAAAAACCTATTGAATTCCCAAAAGAATATTCACCAACACTTCCGGTAACACCAGCTATGGTTGAGCCAGGGAAAATAGGAGGTTTTAGAGGGGTAGAATCATATGGTAATTTCATTGTTGATCAAAAGACTGGTTCTATTTTGATGGTTATTAGAAAAGAAGATTTAGCAAAGATAAAAAGTCTTTTAAAAAAATTAGATGTCCCCAAAAAAATGGTGGAAATAGAAGTTCTTTTAGTTGAGAAAAAGCTGCATGATAGAAGGCAAAGCGGTATTAATTTATTAAAGATAGGGACGGGAAGGAATGTTCATGAAACTGCGTTTAGTTTTGATGCAAGCAATTCTGCAAAAAGAGGCATATTAGATTTTATTTTGACAAGACCGAAAGGAAAATTCCCAGCTTTAGATTTTACTATGAGCTTTTTACTTGCTCAGGATGATATTAGAATAAATGCCTGTCCTTCTGTTACAGCAATCAATCAAACTCCAGCTACGATTTCTGTTGTAGAAGAATTATCGATAAATAATGGAGCTATACAATTAGATACGGTAAATGGTGTTACAGTAGAGAAATCTTTTACAAGAGCGCAATTTGGAATAACTATTGTATTTACGCCTACTATACATCTTCCTGACGAGGATGATGAAAAAGGTTATGTTACTTTGCAGACAAATGTTACTTTTGACACTACACAAGCATCGGAGCATGACCGTCCTCCAGTGACAAGGCGTCATATTGAAAATGAAGTGAGAATAGCTGATGGGGAGACGGTAATACTAGGTGGGTTAAGACGATTATCAGATGAAGATAGCAGAGAAAAAATACCATTTTTAGGAGATATCCCAAAAATTGGAAAGCTATTTGGAACGACTAAACAATCTGATAGTTCGACAGAGATGTTTATTTTTATTACTCCGAGAATAATTTACGATCCTGTTGAAGATTTAAAGAAAACTAGACAACAATTTCTTGAAAAAAGACCTGGTGATATCCCTGAATTTCTAGAAAAAGTAGAAAAAGCAAAAAATATTGAAAAGAAAAAGTTGTTTGAAGACAGCATAAAAGTATTTTCATGAAAGACAATTTTTTAGATATAGCAAAAGAATTAAATCTTACGATTATAGATGATATTTTTTCTTATTCATTTATCCGTGAAAAGAAAAATGTTATTCCCTATATGTTTGCTAAAACACATTCTGTTTTACCAATCGAAGAAAAAGATGATACAATTATTGTAGCGATATCTGATCCATTAAATCTTTCTTCTATTGATGAGATTAGTTTGCTTTTGAATAAAAAAGTTGAAATGGCTTTTTTATCGAAACAGAAATTAGAAGAAGCTATTGAATTATGTTACCACCAGAAGCAAGAAGATACTAAATTACTTTTTGCAGAAAAGAAAAATGAAAAAAAAGCATCTACAATCGATGCTATTGAAGATTATGATTTACTAGAAAGATCTATCGATAATCCTATTATACAAAGATTAAATGTAATGTTACTTGAAGCTATTCAGCAAGGAGCCTCCGACATACATTTTGATCCTAAAGAAGATGGAATGAGGGTAAGGTACCGTATTGATGGAGTATTACTCGATAAATTTTATCAATCTGAAGAATACCAAATGCAGATGGTTACACGATTAAAAGTAATGGCGAGATTAGATATAGCAGAACAAAGATTGCCACAAGATGGAAGAATAAAATTAAAAATGGGAAAAAGAGAAATTGATTTTCGTGTAAGCACTATACCTGTTGTTTATGGAGAAAGAGTGGCTCTAAGGATTTTAGATAGAAGTAATATTTTGCTTGGGCTAGATAAATTAGGGATGCCTACAGATTTACTTTCAAATTTTCGAAAATTAATAAACTTTCCCGAAGGAATAATATTGGTAACGGGACCTACAGGTAGTGGTAAAACAACGACGCTATATAGTGTTATTTCTGAGATTAATTCTTCTGAGAAAAATATTATGACTATTGAAGACCCTGTAGAATATAAGCTTAAAGAAATTGCACAAATAGGAGTCAATCCAAAGATTAATTTAACTTTTGCTAGAGGATTAAGGCATATTCTACGTCAAGATCCTGATGTAATAATGATTGGGGAAATTAGAGATAAAGAAACATCACAGATAGCTATACAATCTGCTCTTACGGGACACTTAGTGTTGAGCACCTTGCATACCAATGATGCCGCTTCTTCATTAGCTAGGTTAACGGATATGGGGGTAGAACCATATTTATTATCTTCTTCAATAATAGGGATAATTGCACAAAGATTAGTTAGAAAGATTTGTCCTTTTTGCAGGTATTCCTACACGCCAACATCTAATGAAAAAAAAGACAATAGAGAAATATTCTAAAAGCAAATTTAATGATAATTTTTATCGG
>CAYUWE010000160.1:0-3354 GCA_964448255.1 uncultured bacterium
GCTTCAAATAATGTAGAGTTAGATCTTTGAAAAATCATGGAAAAAATATTTGCTAAAATCTCATCGGGTAAATCACAAATATTTAGAGGTTGAACTGGTTGGTGATTTACAGATACTTGATTAGGTGGTTGTAAAGGCATAATTTTTATAATTAAAGTTAATATTAATAATTTTTAAATAAATCTTTTTTATGGTGATATTGGTTGTAAAGGACCTTGTATGTAATTAAGCCTAATCTCCCAAACGTCATTTATAATGCCATGATCACGATGTATAACGCTAAGAACTTCATTGCTTACATTAACTTGAGGTGCTGCTTGAGCAGCTCCATCACTATTAGCTGTTTGAAGAATTTTTGGTTTCAAATTATGTAGTGTGCCTAAGGGTCTAAAGAATAATGGCTTTGTTCTTGGGATAAGACCTTTTGGAGTAATATTAAATATCTGTATCCAACTGTTTGTATTATTACTAGCGTTATTTAGCCTTGAAAAGGCTACTATACATGTATTGCCATTAGCTTGTATTGCCATGCTATTAATTTGATTACCAGGAAACTCTAGATTAATTTGTGTAGTAGCTATTAATTTGTTATTTCTTACATCATCTATATCATACCGATAAAAAAATATTTTATCTCTACGTGTTGTTGTCAATAATAAATAATTGTCGTTATTACAATCTATTGATTGGATTGTTTCTTCTGCTCCATCTGTTATTAATGGTAGTTTATGCAAAAAAGTACTACGTTTTGTAATTTTTGTTGCAGTAGGATCTAATTCTATAACAGTAATATATCTCGGCCCTGCTAAACATACTATAGGAGTGGCATTTCTATCAGATTTGTTTATTACGTTTATTGCAGTAACTTCATTTAAACGATCTCTCCAAGGAGGATATATTGAATTAAGCGGTATTTCAGCTCTATTTTTAGTTCCATCATGTAAGTAGGATGATTTTAGGATTAAACCAGCATCACGATATGGAAATAATGATACTATTTGCGTAATATTTTTGTTTTCTTGATTTTTTGCTGAAATTAAAAATGATTTAGATAATGCAGAATTACTTGTAGCGGTATTTATATGTCTAGAAAAGATATATGCATAATTTCCCTTATCTATTTTATTTTGTATATATATACGAATACATCGTGGAAATTCTAGGATTAGTAATCCTTCTTTTTCTATGCAATTATATGCTCTTATTCCGGTAAGTGTATTTGGCAGCTGAGTAACTAAATTTGTAGTATGATCGTATATATATACACTGTTAGTTCTGTCTTGAAAACAAGTTCTACTATCTGATAACTCATGAGAAACAAATACAATTCTATGTGTGCCTTCATAATTTTCAGCGCTTCTAATTGATTCAAGTATACGAGATTGACTAATATTTAATGATAAAGGTTCAGGCATTTTTGATCTTTTCATCATTCTTGGAACTGATGAGTAAAATGCTACTACGTCGAAATGTGAGGCTGTTTTTACAAAGGCACTTTTACTAGGAAATACTAGTTTTTCAGCTAAAGGTTGGAATATAGTGTCTTTTCGGTATATTAGCTGTTTTAATCTTTTGCAAGTAAATGGGATAGTCTTTAATGCTCTAAATCTTTGAAATAATGTGCTATTAGCGCTATTAAAAATTTGCAATAAAATATAATCTAAAATGTCATCAGAAAAATCTAAAAGTTTTAGAGGTTGCGCTGGCTGTGCTGGTTGTTCTGGAGCTTGATATTGAAACCTTTTAGCTACTACTTGATTTGATGATGATAAAGACATAAATAATACTTAAGTTGTTTTTGATTTTATTGAAGTTAATTAATTTTTTATTTTACTGTTTTATCTTCTTCTGAGCTTTTATATAAACTAGATCGAAATGCAGATGTCCTAAGAGCTGCTTGTATGTTTGGAAGATTAGATGCTGTTTGAACATAACCAATTGTATCTAGATTCTTCTTGGTATCAAACCTAAGACGAAGTATTGCTCCAGCTTCTTTTACTTGAATTGGATATGATCTAAAAGAGAGCCCTTTGAGAGTAACATTTAATATTTGAATAAAGCTATTGATTCTTTGATCAGGAGCTTTTTGTATACTACTTGCTACCAAAAGAGTGTTGCTATCTTCGTTAACACTTATAGACGTGATTTTTCCGTCAATTTTAACACAGTTAATTAATTTCTCATTTCTTATATCCCAGAAATAGATTTTATTTGCTTTTGTTGTAATAATTAAATAATTCTTGTTCCAAGAGCTCATATGAAGGATAGTTTCTTCTTCAGAAAATGGCAGATGATGTTCAATAGTTTTTATTGGGATAATTACTGTCAAAGAGTTATTAAAAGTGCAAATCCATAAACATTTTCTTCCAGCTAAATAAATTATAGGTGCTGGCTCATTCAATATTGTTAGAGCAAAAACTTCTTGTCTATTAATACCTATAGGCGCAAGACTTACGGTTTTGTCTTGAGCATGTGTTTTCCCATTAGTTATAGTAAATTGTGATTCGTCATGATCAAAGATAAAAAAATAGTGTTTTTTTACACCATCTACTGTTCTTTGCTTCATAAAGATTGGATTATAATCTAAAAGAGAAGAGATCCCAAAACTCATTGTGCTGGTAAAGGTTTCATCTTCGTTATTTATATGATATATCATAATGCCAGTAGACAATGCTATTATTAATGTATCAGCTACTTCGATAATCGTTTTTATTTTGTCTTCACTTGTAAATCTTCCTATGATTCTCATTGCATTATTATTTAAGTTATCACATCTAAGGCGATTACTTGCAGCTTGTAGTGTATAAATACGCCGATTCGGTGTAACATGTGAAATATATTTGCATGGTAAAGTAGGGGATAATTTGTGTTCGCTAGTTTCTAAATATATTCTTTCTCTTGGGATTCTTTGACAGTAGAAATGAGAGAGAACAAATTGAAATTCGGATAAATGAGGAAAATGATGTTTATTTGGAAATTGTAACCTATCTACTAACGATGGTACTTTTCCGATTGTTTGAGAACTTGTACACAGTGAATGCCATCTTCTGCAAATAGAAGGAATATGGCTAAAAGATGTAAGACTCTTTGCTATAGAACTTTCAGATGAAAGAGTTTGAATAAAAATATTTATTCACACATCATCTGGTAAATCATTTAACTGTAAAGGATTAGCAGGAGGATGATATGGAAAACGAGGAGAAACTGATAACGCCATAAAATGATTTCTATTGGTTTGTTTTAATTGCAATTATTATAGCCAAATCGCAATTAACATTAAACTATAAAATTATTATTACAATAAAAACAATATTATAAAATAATTTTTATAATATTAGACTGTATAATAAAACA
>CAYUWE010000161.1:0-3342 GCA_964448255.1 uncultured bacterium
AGTTTAGATTTTTCAACTTCACCTATAATTTGGGGAGATGTTGGAACAGATGCCCAACATTCCTTTTTCCAGCTGCTTCATCAAGGAACAGATATTATTCCAGTAGAATTTATTGGCTTTAAGGAAAGTCAATATAAAAAAGATATGCTTATTGATTTTACATTTTCACAAGAAAAACTATTGTCCAATTTGTTTGCGCAAAGCATTTCTCTTGCTCAAGGAAAAGAAAATAATAAAGATTTAAATAGAAATTTTTCTGGAAATAGACCTAATCATATTATTTTATTCAAATGTTTAGATCCATTTAATATGGGTAGGTTGATTTCATTTTATGAGAATAAAACAGCATTTGAAGGGTTTATTTGGGGAATAAATTCATTTGATCAAGAAGGTGTTACCTTAGGAAAAACTTTTGCAAAGGGCTTTTTAGAAGCTTTTAAAAATAAAAGAGAAAAAACTAAAAGTCAGTTTCCAATAGGCGATGCATATTTATCGCTCTTAGATAGGTTGTAAACTTTTCCATTATTTATTGAAATAATCTGAGATGTTGAATTTTTTAATAAAAAGTCTTTTGTTGGTGTAGTGATAAATATTTGAGATGACATATCTTGTAAAATGTTATTTAAACAAGATTTTCTTGTTTCGTCTAAATGCACTCCAAAATCATCTATATGGAAAAATGCCATTTCATCAGTTTTATTACATAGCCTTTTCCATTCTGCTAGGCGAAGAGCTGTTATAAAGGTTTGTTTTTGTCCTTCGCTTGCGAATAATTTTGAATTTTTATTGTTTATAAGAACTGTAAAATCATCTCTATGTGGTCCAATAAGAGTATGGCCAATTATTTTTTCTTTTTCTCTATATTTTTCTAGCTGCTTTAGATAGATGTCAATTATCTCTGATTTATCTGTATTTTTTGTTAATGAAGAAACATATTGTAGTTCAATATTTTCTTTTTCTGAGGATAGTTTTTTTATGTATTTTTCAATTAGGGGTTGTAGTTGTTCTATCGCTTCTTTTCTTTTTTTTGTTAGAAAACTTGCAGATTTTGCCATTTCATGTTCCCAAGGAAGGGTATTGTTACTTTTTTTCCTTAGAAGAAAATTTCTTTGTTTCATTGCCTTTATATAGCGAGAAAGGTGGTGGATATATAAGGAACTTTGTTGTGCTAAATGAAGATTGAAAAACTTTCTTCTTATATTGGGGCTTCCATTAATTATTCCTGCATCTTGCGGTGAAAAAATAACTGCTGGCAATAATCCAAAAAGGTTAGAAAATAAGTTGTATTTAGTAGAGTTAAGCTGGATTTTCTTTTCATTTTGATCAAAATATATTGATAAAACTTGTTCTACGTTATCTTTTTCAATGATTGCTTCTATGTAAAAGTAATTTTCATTTTCTTTTATTAATTCCAAAAGCCTAGAAGATAAAAAAGATCTTCCAGTGCTAAGTAAGAATATTGCTTCTAATAGATTGGTTTTACCTTGAGCATTACCCCCACATATAACATTTATGTGAGGGCTGAATGTGATTGTTTCGTTTTCGTAATTTCTAAAATTACGTAAGAGCAGCTTTTTTAGAATCATCTAATTCATTTGTTGTTTGTTCGGTCAAACGCATAGGCATAATGACAAAAAGGGCAGAGGTAGAATCTGTAATTACCCCAGGGTTGTATGAATCATTAATTGAGAAAGATACTATTTCGTCTTTACTATGTCTTAGAATATCTTGGAAATAGTGAGGGTTAAATGCAATTTCTAATCTACTCTCAAAGTAGTCAACAGGCATACTTACATTGCCTTCACCAATATCACCGCTTGTAGCATTTAATTCTAGGGTTCCATTTTCAAAAAGAAACCTTACAGAATGACTAGTATCGGATGTGAAAAGAGAAATTTGTCTTAATAGAGTGATTAATTCTTCTCTATGTAGAGTCATTGTTTTTTCTCTTTTTTCTGGGATTACTCTTTCTACATCTGGATATTGTCCTGCCATTAACTTTGTAATAAGAATATTGTTGCCATATTCTAAAAATACTTTGTCGTGTAGTAGGTTAAATGATGCGTATTTGCTATTTTCATCTAGCATTTTTATCATTTCTTCTACTGCTTTTAGGGGTAGTATATACGACCCTTGAAATGATGGGTCTACGTCAACATCAGAATATACTTTTGCAAGTCTTTTTCCATCTGTTCCAATAAATGTAGCTTGTTGGTTATTTATTTGTAATAAAACACCGTTTAATACATATCTACTATCTTCTCTAGCAGCAGAAAAAGATGTTCTTGAAAGCATTTCTTTTAGTTCTGTTGGTTTTATTGATATATGTGTTGCTGATGTTGTATCGGGAAGTGATGGGAATTCATTTTTATGCATTCCGTTTATTTTGAAAATAGAAGAGCCAGAAGTTATCTCAGCGATTTCATTGGATGGACATGAAATTTTAATATGAGGAGAAGTTAATTCTCTTATTAAATGAAAAAATCTTCTTGCAGGAAGAGCTATAGCTCCTTCTTCTATTACTTTTGCTTCAGAATAACAACGCATACTTGTTGTAAGATCTGTTGCGCTTAATATTAATTGGTCGTCTATAGCTTCTATAAGGACATTAGAAAGTATAGGTATAGCAGGTTTTGATGCGACAATACTTTGTATTTTTGATATTAGAATTACTAAATCTGACTTTGAGATAACAACTTTCATAGCGACTTCACCTTATTTTTTAACATATGATTAGCTAAAATAAGAAATAATTGGAAGTTCTGTCAAGAATATTTATAAATATGTTATGTAAGTTTTTTTCTTATATCTAACTTATGCTCTTTTTCTTTTAATTTTGCCCTTTTATCATATTTTTTTCTTCCCCTTGCTGCAGCAATAGAAACTTTGACTTTTCCATTTTTTAAGAAAAAAGATAAAGGAATAATTGTTAACCCTTTTTCTTTTATCATTTTTTCTAGCTTTTTTATTTCATTTTTATGCATTAGTAATTTTCTTTTACGTTTTTCTTCGTGGTTATATACATTGCCATGAGAATATACTGATATGCTGGAGTTAATAAGCCAAAGCTCATTATTATCTGTTGTAATATATGCTTCTTGCAGACTTGCTGAGTGATTTCTTAAAGATTTTATTTCCGTTCCTTTTAAAACTATTCCGGCTTCAAATTTTTCTAATATTTCATAATCATGAAATGCTTTTCTGTTAGAAACTAGTTCATTTGGATTTTTTTTAGCCATGAGCTTAATTCTATATTTTTTTTGATAAAATACATTTTATTTAATTTTCGAAAATTTTTCGACCAAAATTTACACGAGCGCAGATGAAGGAGCGATGGCAATG
>CAYUWE010000162.1:0-3319 GCA_964448255.1 uncultured bacterium
CTAGTGGACTAAAATTATCTTTCATAACTTTATCTCTTATTAAATCTTTTATTAAGATTTTTAATATTTATTTTACCAGGATTTTTTAAAAAATTACGTCATTATCTTGCTGTTTTTCTCTATAGCTGGCAAAATTGCTACATAGGAGTAGAATTTATGAAAGTAATAGCTATAATTCCAGCACGTTACAAAAGCAGGCGTTTTTCTGGGAAATTACTAACCCCAATATTAAATAAATCATTACTAAGAATGACTTATGAAAACGTATGTTCATCAGCATTATTTAGCTTAGTCATTATACTAACAGATGATGAAAGAATACAAGATGAAGCTTCATCTTTTGGAGCTACAACATATATATCAAAAGAACCTTGTGTTAATGGAACAGATAGAATAATCCAAGCTCTGCAAAATAATAGGTCATTAATAGATAGCGATATTATTGTTAATGTACAAGCAGACCACCCCTGTCTTTCTAAAGAAACAATAAATAGCGTCATAAACTTACTTATAAATGATCCTACAGCTGTAATGGCAACAGCAGTTATGCCAACAAAAGATAAAGAGATAATATTTTCTAAAAATTGTGTTAAGTGTGTGTTCGATAGAAACTATAACGCGCTATATTTTAGTAGATCTGCTATACCCTATCAAAAAGATGAAAACTATTTTTCTCATCTACATTTAGGGATATATGCATATAGAACGAAATTTCTATTAGACTTAGCACCATGGGAAAATTGTCATTTACAGCAGATGGAAGATTTAGAACAATTAGCAATTATGGAAAAAGGTTTTCCTATAAAAGTATGTATAGTAAAAGATAAACCAATAGGTGTTGATACACCTGAAGATATTGCAAAGGTAGAAGAGTATCTATGTCAATAAAGTATATATTTATAACAGGAGGAGTTGTCTCCTCATTAGGAAAGGGACTAACTTCGGCTTCTATAGCCTATTTATTAGAATGTAGAGGCTTAAAAATAGCTATGTTAAAACTAGATCCATATTTAAATGTAGATCCAGGGACAATGAGTCCATTTCAACATGGCGAAGTATATGTAACAGATGATGGTGCTGAGACGGATTTAGACTTGGGGCACTATTATAGATATACAAAAACCCCACTTTCAAAATATTCCAATGCAACTTCAGGGCAGATTTATGACAGTGTTATAAAAAAAGAGAGGAAAGGAGATTACCTTGGTAAAACTGTACAAGTAATCCCCCATATAACTGATGAGATAAAAAGGCGTATTTTAAAATGCTCCAAACAGGAAAAAGGAATACAAGTAGTCTTTGTAGAAATTGGAGGGACTGTCGGTGATATAGAATCTCTGCCATTTTTAGAAGCTATTAGACAATTTAGAAATGAAAGAAAAAATGACTGTATAAATATCCATCTAACATATGTTCCATATTTACATGCTGCTGGCGAAGTTAAAACAAAGCCAACACAACATTCAGTACAAATACTAAGAGAAATAGGTATTATCCCTGATATCATCTTATGTCGCTGTGAAAAACCTCTAGCTTCAGAATTAAAAGACAAAATCTCCTTATTTTGTAATGTAGCTAAAGAATGTGTAATCGATGAACCCGATGTAAAACATACTATATATGAAGTTCCCAGAGATTTGCATAATCAAAAAATGGATGACATGATATGTAATATGCTGAAATTACGTTGTTGTGATCCTGATCTTACAGAATGGGAAAAAATGCTTCATTCACTGATACACCCGAAAAAAAAGGTTACCATTGGAGTTATTGGTAAATACCTTGACCATCAAGATGCCTATAAGTCTATTTTTGAGGCGCTTAACCATGCAGGAATAGCTAATGAAACAGAAGTAATTATAAAAAAATTTGAATCCGACAAATTAACAAAAGAAAATATCCATCAAACAATAAAAGGATGTGATGGATATCTTATTCCAGGAGGGTTTGGCACTCGTGGATGGGAAGGAAAAATATTAGCCGCTAAGTATTGTAGAGAAAAGAAACTACCGTATTTCGGCATATGTTTAGGCATGCAAGTATTACTCGTAGAGTTTGCAAGGAATGTATTAAACATAGCTAATGCTAATTCTACAGAGATAGAGCCAAATACACCAAATCCAATAATTTCTATATTAGCCGATCAAAAAGAAATAGAAGACCTTGGCGGCACTATGCGCCTTGGATCATATCCATGCATTCTTAAAGACAAATCCAAAGCATACAAAGCATATAAGAAAAAGAAAGTTTTAGAAAGACATAGACATAGGTTTGAATTCAATAACAAATATAAAAAACAAATGGAAGATAATGGAATTATTTTCTCTGGAACGCTAGAAAATGCCAATCTTTGTGAAATAGCAGAAATAAAAGACCATCCATGGATGGTTGGAGTGCAATTTCACCCTGAATTCACATCAAAACCTCTTAAAGCAAATCCTCTATTTCAAGCGTTTATTTCAACGGTACTTAACTTAAAAAATAAGGGATAATTTAATGGGAAAGATCTGCGCAATAGATTATGGGATGGTAAGGATAGGCCTTGCTATATCTGATATCAATAAAATCATAGCTTTTCCCTTTAAAACTATTCAAAATACATCTTCTGTTATTAAATCGGTATTACCTCATCTTAATTTAGATGAATTAGAGTTAATAGTTATTGGCCTTCCCCTTTTATTAAATGGGAAAGATTCTGATATGACAAAACAAGTAAGAGAGTTTGCAAAAGAACTAGAAAAGCAAACTAACATACCCATAGTTTTATGGGATGAAAGATTAACTAGTACATATGCAGATAGGTGTTTAAAAGAAGCAGGGATGAAAAGAAAAAAGAGAAATAAAAAAACAGATCCTATTGCTGCAACATTAATTTTACAAAGTTATTTAGATAGCAAAAATGATTGAAATAAACCCTCATCCACTTGAAGAAAAAGAAAAAAAAACAACCGACCCATGTGTTTTAGTTATCTTTGGCTCGACAGGTGATTTAACAGGAAGAAGGCTTCTCCCTGCATTATATAACCTTGGTAAAGAAGGGCTATTATCCTCTCGTTTTGCATGTATTGGTTTTGCAAGAAGGGATAAAACGACAGAAGAATTTAGATTAGAAATGCGAGAAAAACTAAATACTTTCTCTCGCAATCTACCAATAGATACTAACTTTTTAAATGATTTTGAAAACCACCTATTTTATCACCAGGCAAATTTCATTGATGATATAGGGTATGAAAAACTATTTGAAAAGCTAAAAGAAATCGATGCCACATTAGGGACAAAAGGAAATAGGCTGTTTTATTTAGCTACTCCCCCTAAATAT
>CAYUWE010000163.1:0-3312 GCA_964448255.1 uncultured bacterium
GGTCTGATTCATTTTTTTAACTCTATAATTAATGGGAACCGTTTAAAATTATAAACTAAGCTCTTCTTTTATTACAATGCTTCATAAGCATCTTTGAGCTAGAAAATAACTTTTCACAACTTTAATTAATTATTTTTACAGAAACAAATTTTTAATTTCAAAACAAATATTTTTGAAAAGTAAAAAAAATTGAATAAAGCATTAGTTCGTTTGTTAAAATTAGCGTTTATTAACTTAAATTAAAAATATGCTGATATGTTATTCCGATGCATTTTTTTAGATTAAGAGTTGTTAATTATTATTGTTGGATTTTTTTGATATTAAAAAAATGAATTTAATAAAAATTTATTTGAAAAAAAGAAATCCCATTATGTTGATTTTATATTTGAAATAGGTTATCATCTTTGTGGAAAAACTCTCTTTTTTAGGGTTAATGATATGGATAAATTAATTGAAAAAGATAGTGTTGATAATTTTTCAAATGGTCTAATGGAATCTAAAACTAGTAATTTAGACGATTTACTAAAAGAAAAATTAGAAAATGCATTTCACAAACAAACATATCAAATAGATACGCATAATATAGCAAAAATTGCTGTTGAACATTCACCTATAGATTTAGCTTATGCTGTTATACACCTACCTGCATCAGCTAGGTCAGTATTATATGATAATCTTCCAACAAGAGATGATAAAATAAAATTTGTAATTAATACTGATAGTGATACTCGCATTCAAATATTTCGTTATATGAATGATTGGGAGATGAAAAAATTATTTGAAAAGATGTCAACAGATGAAGCTGTTGAAATATTAGAGGATCTCTCAGAAAGAAGATATCGTAGGGTGATGGAGATAATAGACCCTAAAAAAGCTATGCGTATTAACGAATTAAAAAAGCATAATCGCAATAGCGCCGGAAGATTAATGACAAGTGAGTTTTTTGCTTTTTCAATGGATATGAAAATAAAAGATGTAGCTATATACATAAAAAATAATCCCGGAGTCGACGTGATGAAAGGGGTATATCTGTTGAATGAAAAAAAACAACTGCAAGGATATGTTCCCGGCCGCAACCTTATTATTAATAGTTATAATACTCCATTAAGACAAGTTATGCGACCAGTACTTCATTACGTTGGTGTTGATGCTTCAAGAGAAGAAGTAGTAGATTTAGTAGAAAGATATAAGCTTTCAAGTTTGCCAGTTGTTAATGAAGAAAATCATCTAGTTGGTGTAATAGCACATGAAGATGTGTTAGAGGCGATGGAAGATTTAGCAGATGAGAAAATTGCGAAGATAGGGGGAACAATAGAAAAGGTATCTTTAGTTGAACCGATTTTAAAAAGGTTTATCGCAAGATCGCCATGGTTATTAGTAACATTAATTGCAGGGCTTGTAAATGTTGGAGTGATGTCAGCATTTCAAAAACAAGAAGGAGGAATGCTAACTTTTGTTTTATTTTTTGTTCCTTTAATCACCGGTATGTCGGGAAATATTGGTATACAGTGTAGTACTGTATTAATAAGGAGTATGGCTATGGGATCGCTATCCTCGGGGCATAGGAAAGAAGCTCTATTAAAGGAATTATCGATAGGAGTATTTAGTGGGATAATCTTTAGTTTCGGAGTTGGACTTACCGTATTTTTTATAGATTTGATTTTTGCACAAGGAATGGGTATTTCTCCATTTGCTTTAGGTATGATCGTTGGTATGGGATTATTAGGTGCATGTGTTGCTGGCACCTTTTTAGGAGTAATGTCTCCTTTGTTTTTTGCTAGAATTGGTATTGATCCTGCAATAGCATCTGGTCCAATAGTCACTGCATTTAATGATTTTCTATCTATGTCTATGTATTTTTTAATTGCTTGGGGATTAGGAGTTGTATTTTTAGGGTAAAGCTTGAATTTTTACTAAAAATACTATATATTCCAAAAATTGGGGAAGGAGGAAGCTTACCGATAATGATTAAAAAAAATAAAAGGACACCAAGGAATTATTGCGGAACAAATTCTTCTATAAGAACTATTCAAGAATTATTGCCTATAACGTACTTAGGAATCGAAGAAAAATATTTGAAACAACCAAAAAAGATTATAGAAAGTTGGCCTGAAGTTATCGGAGAAAAATTAGCAAAAATGACAAAAGTTATTTCATTAAAAGGTGGGGTTCTTACAGTGATGGTGAAAAGTTCTACTTTATTAAGTATTTTATCACATCATGAAAAACAAAGGTTATTAATAATTTTACAAAAAAAATTTTCTAAAGCTGCCATAAGTGATATTAACTTTACTATTGGTTAGTTGAATTACTAAAAAGAAGAGATATAGAGGCATGACAACAATGACAAAAGATAAGAAATACGATGCAAGTTCTATTACTGTACTTGAAGGATTACAAGCAGTAAGAGAACGTCCAGGGATGTATATAGGTGATACATCAGTTGGAGGATTGCATCAGCTAGTATACGAAGTCGTAGATAATTGTATTGATGAAGCTATGGCGGGGTATTGTAGTGAGATAACTATTACTTTACATAAAGATGAATCTATTTCTGTTGAAGATAATGGTAGAGGGATACCTATAGCAAAACATGAAAAAGAATCTCAAAAAAGAAAAAAAGAAGTCTCTGCATTGGAAGTTGTATTAACCGTTTTACATGCCGGCGGTAAATTTGATAAAAGCACTTATAAAGTGTCTGGAGGGCTTCATGGTGTTGGAGTATCTTGTGTAAATGCTCTTTCTGAAAAATTAGTAGCTGAAGTTTTCAAGAATAAAAAAATATATCGTATGGAGTTTTCAAGAGGAAAAGTTGTTGAACCTCTAAAAGAAATCGGCCATACGACAAAAAGAGGAACGAAAATAACATTTTGGGCCGATCAAAAGATTTTTGATTTAGTAAAATATAATTACGACACCTTATTAACAAGGTTTAGAGAATTAGCCTTTTTAAATAGAGGTGTTAACATCAATTTTATTGATGAAACAGATGATGGAAGAGAAGATGTTAGTTTCAATTATAAAGGTGGTCTTTCTTCATTTGTATCATATTTAAATGAATCTAAAGGCACCCTATTTCCTACACCGATTTGTTTTACTTCAACAAGGGAAGGGCATGACGGCCCAATTGAAATCGATGTAGCTATGCAATGGAATGATGGCTATTCAGAAACTATATATAGTTATGTTAATAACATTTCTACAAAGCAAGGAGGAACTCATCTAACAGGGTTTTCTACAGCTTTAACTCGTGTATTAAATACATATATTAAAAACCATCAGATTTTAAAAAAATAATAAAATCTCTATTAG
>CAYUWE010000164.1:0-3311 GCA_964448255.1 uncultured bacterium
TTGCTAATGCCGCTTGAGCTTTTGGGAAATCTTTTATTATGAAAATTTTGTTATCAGAGTTTAGTTTAGGCTCAATAAATTGTGAGAAAATAAATTGAATAAGCTCATTTTTTTCTAATGAATTTTTTAAATCTAAAGAAAGAGAAATATTATTTTCTGTCCATAAAAGCAGCTCTTCATAAGATGTTTTTAGATAATCTAGATTAGTAAATTTGTAAAAGATTTCTCTATAAGTTGTTATTTCTATTTCTAAGCGTTGAAAAAATAGTGATAATAAATCCATTACTTCTTCAAGAAAGCACTTAAAGGAAATATTTTGTCTATACCATTCTATCATTGTGAATTCAGGATTGTGTAACGATCCTTCTTCATTTTTTCTAAATACATGACCAAAAAAGAAAATATCTTTTAATACATTATCGTTGATTATTCTTTTTAGTATGTATTCAGGAGAAGAATGTAAAAACCCATATTCATTATCATTTACATCAGCTTTCATAATATCGATATATGTATCTATCGAAGGATTTTTTAATAATGCTGGAGCGTCTACTTCTATAACATTTCTTTTTTGAAAAAATTTTCTTACTAACAAAAGCATATTAGAACGATCTTCTAATATCTTTGTTTTTGAGATTATACTAGACGCGAGAGACATACTCTCCTGTTCTAGTATCTACTTTTATTGTTTCTCCTTCTTCAACGAAGATAGGCACTTGAATTGTAGCATTAGTTTCTACAACAGCAGGTTTTAACACTCTTCCTGATGCTGTATCTCCTCTAACACCGGGAGAAGTTTCAATAATTTTTAATTCCATAAATGTTGGTGGAAGTATTTCTATAATATTATTTTTATATAAAATCATGCTGTAGAGGGTGTCTTCCTTAAGCCATTTTGTATTTTCTTTGATTACAGAAAATGAAACTGTAAGTTGTTCAAAAGTCTTATCATCCATAAATATTGCGCTATCGGTTTCTGTATATAATAGGCGCATCTGTGTTTCAATGATATCTGCTAATTCAAATTTTTCACCGGATTTAAATGTTTTTTCAATAACTCTCCCTGTTAAAAAATTTTTTAGTTTTATCCTATTGAAAGCTTGACCTTTCCCTGGTTTTACAAATTCATTGTTAACAACTAAATAAGGTTCTCTATCTATTTCTACCTTCATACCAGGGCGAATTTCATTTGTAGATGCTTGTCCCATTATTTTAAAATCCTTTTTTTAAATAGCTTATATTGAAATATTGTGAGAAATTCTTGGTTTAATTGCAAATTGAAATAGGCTGAAAAAAAATTATTGTTAGAAAGGATTGAGCTTTTTTTTTATAATGAATGAAAAAGGGAAAAAAAGAAATATGCAAGACGAATCAATGGAAGCTCAAGTAGCTATAGATACATTAGAAAGATATTCAGGATGTGAGGTTAAACATTTTCAATCTAATCTTATATTAACGAATTTCCCAAGGTATGTAGAATATTTTTCACAAAGTAGAGATGTACCTATCTATGAAGGAGCGATGTTTAAAGTTGCTCATAGCAAGGAAGAAGAAGTTAGTATTTTAGATTTCAAAATTGGTTCCCCTGCAGCAGCATTAGTTGTTGATATATGTTCTTTTTTACCTATTAGATCGAGTGTGTTATTAGGTATGTGCGGAGGGTTAAGAAGAAGATATCAGGTAGGGGAATATTTAGTTCCTGTAGCTAGTATTAGAGGTGAAGGTACTTCTGATTATTATTTTCCACCAGAAGTTCCTGCATTAGCAAATTTTTTAATGCAAAAAGCAGTAACAGACGTTTTGGAAGACCAAAAAGATATTTACCATATCGGAATAACTTATACTACAAACATGAGGTTTTGGGAGTTTAATGAAGAGTTTAAATCTAATTTGAAAAATTCAAAGGCTCAAGGAATAGAGATGGAATGTGCAACGCTATTTACAGCAAGCTATAAAAGGAAATTTACGCTCGGCGCTTTGTTATTAATATCCGATCTTCCATTAAATCAAGATGGGGTAAAAACAAGAAAAAAATCGGAATTCGTTTTTGAAAAATATACTTCTGACCATGTAGAAAAAGGTATAGCTATCCTACAAAGAGCAAGGAAAATGCAATCAAAGTTTGTTAAGGGTGCTTATCATAGAAATGTAGGGGAGAAAAAATCATAAGAAATTTTCCCTTAGAGCTAATATAACAACTTCTTCTGTATCTTTAGGATCTGTTAATTTTGGTATTACAATAGTTTTTTCAATTTCTTTTTTAAATACTTTCCTACTAGCAAATAGGGTAAATTTACCCATTTTTAAAAGTGTGAAATTATTTCTACTAGCAAAACATCTAATTTTTGCAATCCTGTATAGCCATATTACTGGAAGAGGGGCTTTCCCAAATCTATCTTGCAGTTCTTCAAATATTTCATCGATTTGAGTTTCCGTGCTAGCTTCTCCAAATCTATAGTATATTTCCATACGTAGATTTGTTTCTTCGATATAATCTTCAGGGATTTTTGCTGTGTATGGGAATTCAATCTTCGTTTCTATAAATGTTGCTACTTGTTTGTTTTTAATTGCTTCTATCGTTTTTCTGAGTAATTTACAATATAGATGAAAGCCTATTGCTGAAACTTGTCCAGATTGTTGTACTCCTAATATATCACCAGCTCCTCTTATTTCTAAGTCTCGCATAGCAATTTTCATTCCACCTCCATATCCTCCTGTTTCTAGTAGTACATGCAGCCTTTTTCTTGATATTTCCGATAATTCCCTATTTTTTGGAGTGATAAAATATGCATATGCAGTTTTATTCCATCTGCCTACTCTTCCTCTTAGTTGATATAAATCTGCTAAGCCAAAAGCATCAGCTCTATAAATGATAATTGTATTGGCATTGGGTATATCAACACCATTTTCTACAATTGTTGTAGTAATAAGTATGTCTATTAATCCATTTTTGAATTCATGAAAGATTTTGTCGCTTACAGATGCTGGCATTTGTCCATGAACAATAGCAATTTTTGCGTGGGGGAGGAGCTTTTGTATTTTTTCTTTTCTTTTAAGAATAGTTTCTACACGGTTGTGTATGATAAATGCTTGTCCTTGTCTTGACAATTCTCTTAATAGAGCATTTTTTATTATTTCATCATCTTCTTCTGCTAGAATAGTTTTTATTGGGAGCCTGTCTTGGGGAGGGGTATTTATTACAGACATATCCCTTGCTTGAATCAATGAAAAATATAATGTTCTTGGTATTGGTGTTGCAGAAAGAGTAAGGCTATCTACTGATTTTTTTTAATTTTTTAAAGTGTTCTTTT
>CAYUWE010000165.1:0-3307 GCA_964448255.1 uncultured bacterium
ATATGAAAATTAAATAATTGTCTATCACTTAATTACACGTTAATTAAAAAAACTAAATAAAACGCTTCTTTTTTATAATATTGCTTGTCCCTCTTCCCTAAATCGATACCCTACGCCTCTTACTGTTTCTATCCAAGAAAATTTCGGTCCTAATTTCTTCCTTAATGAAGCAATATGTACATCAATATTTCTATCAACGATAAACGCATCATCATTATTTACATCATCAAGTAACTGATTACGTGTTAATACCTTACCCTGATTAATCAATAGCCTTCTTAATATTCCAAATTCTGAAAGTGTAATAGGAATAATATTATCACCTTTTCGTAAAAGATAACGGTCTATTTCTAATATAAATTCTCCAAATGCAAGTTGTTTTGGTGTTTTATCGTTATCTTTTCCACGGCGTAATACTGCTTTTATCCTAGAGAATAATACTTTTGGAGAAAATGGCTTAGCTACATAATCATCTGCCCCTAATTCCAAGCCTAAAACCATATCCAATTCTTCATCTTTTGCTGAAAGAATAATAACAGGGACGCTTTTTAATTCTGAATGTGCCTTCATTTTTCTACAAACATCAAATCCATTTTGCCCAGGCAACATAATATCAAGGATAACTAAATCTGGTTTTTCTCTTTCTATCGCTCTAAAGCCATTTATTCCATCTACTTCAACATGAAGTTTGTAGCCAGATATCTCTGCTTGTAATTTTATCAATGAAGCAATATCTTCTTCATCTTCTATTAACAATATCCTCTTTTTTTGACTCATCGTACAAATCCCCTTTATAAATTGCTTTTAAAATCTGCATGTAAACATACGATTGCAATCTTTTATTTTGAAGAAAATTTTTAACATTTTTTTATTTCTTTCTCATCACATTCTTTAAATTTAACCCCATGTACCTATGGGCTAAAATACGAAACTGATTTGGATTTTTTGTAACATAAAACATATCTTCTTCATTATTATGTAAAGAATGAAGATTATTCTTTATTAATTGTTCTTTTAGTCTTTTTGCTAACAACTCTCCTCCCTGCACCACTTGCACATGTCTTGGCAAATACATTTTAATAATATCTTCAAGTAATGGATAGTGAGTACATGCTAATAACACTGTATCTACTTCTTCATAAATAGAAAAAAGTATCTCTCTTATAGCTTGGTTTAATGCGTTTGAATTTTTTCTATAGTTTTCTATTAATGGTACTAATTTTGGACAGGCTATTGGAAAAACTTTTGCATTTGGACATTTATCATTTATTAATTTCTCATATACCTTTGAATCGATAGTTTTTTTTGTTGCTAATATCACAATATTTTTTGAAATAGACGTAGATAGAACCTTTTCTACACTCACTTCAATCATCCCCATAATAATGTTTGATGATATTTTTTTTGCTTCGTCTATTGAATAAATAGATGCTGTATTACAAGCAATAACTATTGCCTTAACTTCATGTTCCAATAAAAATGATATGCTATCTAATGAATACTTTTGGATTAAACAAGTATCTTTATCTCCATAAGGCAAATGAAGACTATCCCCAAAATATATTATTCTTTCATGAGGAAGAGCTTTTTTTATCTCATTATATACTGTTAGGCCACCTACGCCTGAGTCGAATATTCCAATGCTTTGCTCAGCATTAACTTCATATCTCATTAAGTTTTTGGTATTTTCAATTCTTGTCCAACAACAATTAAATCATGATCTAAATTGTTAACTTTCTTTAGCATTTCCACTGTTGTCTTATAATTTTTTGCTATTTTTTCTAATGAATCTCCTGATTTCACTTTATAACAAATTGCATTACCTTCATTTCTTCCCATCTCTCCAGCTAAAGATTTTATCATCGTTCGCAATTTTGCTATTTCTTGAAACTTATCTGTCTGTTTTTTTATTTCTTTTTCTAATTCTCCAATCTTAGATTTATATTGGATTAAAGCTTCTCTTGTTTCATTAGATTGATAACTTAACGATTTCATGTCATTTTTCGCTATGTCTTGCAGTTTTTCAGCTTGCTTAACCTTTTTTTCCATATTAGCTAGTTGACTACTCAACTGCTCACAACGAGAAAGCAACTTATCAAAATAATTATGTTTTAAGTTATCTATCGCTCCTTCTAAATGCTTTAATTTACTATCTACAATTTGCATCTCGGCATGAAAACAATTTAAATCATGCCTTGAATCATCTAAATTTGTTTGTACTTCATGCAGAGTTAATTCAACCTTATGTCTCTCTTCTTCTGGAGAAGATTTTATGGGAGAACATGAATAAAAAAGTATTACAACACTTGTAATAATAAACTGTTTTTTCATCAAATTTTACTCATCTAGTTTTTTCAAATAACTTGAATTGAACACGTCTATTTAATTTCCAATCTTCAGCATTATGCCCAGCAGCTATTGGCTTTTCTTTACCATAAGAAACAGTATAAATCTTGTTATAATCTACCCCATTTTTTATTAATATCACGCGGATATGGTTGGCTCTTCTCGTTCCTAACGCCATATTATATGCTGCAGAAGCTCTTTCATCACAATGCCCTTCAACACAAATATACATGTTCTTATTCTTCTTTAAAAAGGCTGCAATTTTTTGTATCGCAAATACATCTTCTTTACTTCGTAAAACATGGTCATCGGTTTCAAAATTTAAATTTCTAAATACTGAAAACAATTGTGCTGTTGGATTTTTAAAATAATTAAGTTGAGGTATTCCTTTTTCCCCTGGAGAAAATTTTGGCTGCGCTATTGCTGCATCACTAACTTTATATTTTGCTGCCAAATCTTTATCGCTAAGGGGAATAAATTCTTCATCCGTAGGTCCAATAAATTCGCCCTCTTCAAAAAGAGCTGTGTCATAATGTTTTCCACAAAGAGTGTCTATCCCTCTATTGATATATCTTCCCGCTGTCTTAACATCTTCCCAGGTTTGCCCAGCAGAACGTTGACAACCAAAACTAATTAGAGAAACAGTTGCACAAGTTATAAAAATAGCAACTAATCTTTTCATATTTACCTCTTTCCTTAAATAACTTCAGAGTCCTTTTACATAGACTCCCATGAAGGGAAACGTTTTCTTCCTTGACCTTCACTTATCTTAACAGGTTGTTTTTTATTTATATCTATCAAATAAAGCTCAGATATGGATACATCTTCTGTATTATATATAATATGTAAACTATCTGGTGCCCAAAAAGGATTTTCCTTATTTCCTGCACCTTTTGTCAACTGCCATTCTTCATCTAATTCAAAATCATAAATCCAAATCTGCCTTACATTATCTGTTTTA
>CAYUWE010000166.1:0-3301 GCA_964448255.1 uncultured bacterium
ATAGAAAATGTAGGTTTTTGATATCTATCAAATACCTATAATATACAATCTTTTCCCAATCTCTTTTAGTAAGATTTAAATAAAGCAATTGAATAAATAATTCATATGAAATATCAGGTGGTGAAGCTAGTGATAAAGTAGGTAAAGAACATCCTAAAAAATAATATTTTGTCATAAGCTATCATGCATTAAAAATTAAATCTCTAAAGCCACTTCTAATATATTCTGCTAATACCGCTTTTATTGCCTCATCAGAAACATCAATAGTTATTTGCATATCATGCATTTTCACCTTTGCGCCACCTTCAAAATCCCCTAGCAATACTTCTTTTTCTCTTAGGTGATTAATAATCTCTGATAAGAGGTATTCATTGATTTTTTCTTTTGAAACTTTCTTCGGGATATACGCACTTAAATCAGCATCTGTTCCTTCTTCTTTTATTGCTTCAATAATAGCATTTACAAATTCCGCAATTACTTTCGGATCACAAGTAGCACTCTTTACAATTTCCCCTAATTTATCTGAAAAAATTTTCTTTTCAATTTGTTGTTTTAATCTATCTATTCCTTGTCTTGCTGCTAATGATAAAGAAGCTTCAAAAGCTTTTTTTCTTTTATCCATTTGTTCATTTGCTATTTTTTCAATTTTTGCTGCTTCTTCTTTAGCATGTTTTATTATCTCTTCTTTTTGCAAATGAGCATTTTCAACTATCTCTTTTGCCTCTTGTTTAGCTGGCTCAATTGTCTCTTCTTTTAATATCTCGCATATTTTTTGTACTTTATCTGTGCTTTTAACTTCTGTTTTCATATTACTCCAACCTTAAAATTTAAGAGTCATCCTCGCTATACGATATCATAATCGAGTATTGTAGACAAATTTTCCAATAGTTTTAGAAAAAAATTTCTAGCCAGCATAACTATCATCTGCTAAGAAGAAAAATATAAGCTATATAGATACATGTGTGTATAGAGTGAAATAGCCTTTAGCTTTGTTAATTTTTTGTTAAGAAGAAAGTCTTAACGAAAAATTAACAATCTATCAAGACTACAATGCAAAATGGTTCATATGTATTTATGAACGTAAAAAATTTAAAAAAATTTTTAGAACATAATCATTAATTTTGCTAAAATAAAAAGAAAAAACAAAAACCTTATTACATACCTTTTTGGAGGTTTCATCGATGAAAAGTTTAAGGATATTATTAACATTATTATGTCTTACTTTTGTAGGTAATACTGCAATAGCACAGGAGTATAATCCTGGTCATGCTGCAAAATCAGCACAAGTTCAAGCCGTTCAAGATATTTTATCTTTTTGGCTAACAGCTGGAGTTGTCGGCGGAATAACAAGAGCTATGATGGCAGGGTTAGGTAGCACATCTTTAGGTCATGCTACTACATGCCACCATTAATATAATTTTTAAGAGGTAACTCAAAATTGTATCTTGCTGTGAGTAAAATAGATTGAAAAAAAGATGTGAATTATATACAAAATTATTTGTATAATATGTTTCCCTTATAGTAAAAATGTGATAGATACTTATCATTAGGGAAATACAAACATACGGAGATTAAAAAATGAAAAAATTGGCCCTTCTAATCACAATTTGCGGAGTAACCTTCTTCAGTAACCCCGTTAATGCTCAAATACCTAAAAATACTGGGGAAGCTTCTAGAGCTGGTACAACTCAAGCTGAAACTTCATTTGCTTGGGGAATCGGACTAGGCGGACTAGTAGTTATTGGTACAATTGCAGGCCTTGTAGCAGCAAGCGCAAGATGCTGCTCAAAAGTAGCTCACTAATTAATTTAACAAGCTTCTCTTCCTCTCTGAAGAGAAGCTTTTTTTTTATTACATGAAAAATAAGATAATCACCTTAATAATAGTGATATTTTCTCTAAATACCATCCATGCTGAAGAAAATGCAGTGGCGGCAAATCAAGGAAAAGCGTCTGCTGAAGGAATAAATTCCGCATCTAAGTTTGCATGGGTTAGTTTTGGAGTTAGCTTTGTTGTCGTCGTAGGAATAATCGTAGCCATTGGCGTTAACAAATATAACAAATAATGTTAATGTTTTATAAAATAAATTTACTAGAAAAGTTGCTATATGCAATAACTAAAATTAGAACAGGCTAATGGGTAATATTATGAAAAAGTGTTTGTTCCTATTATTAGTAATCATCCATCCTATATTTGCTGACAATATAGTAACACCAGATACTATGCCTGCTCGTGCTCGAGCTTCTGCTGAATCTTCATATGATGCAGTAGTGCTATCAATGGCAGTATGGGGTGTTGGATTAGCTGTAGGTATAGGAGTTTTAACAGCTTTGATAAAACATTCAACGAGTTCATCACACTCTCATTAAAAAAGGAACTTTTTAATTATGCTTAGAAAAATTGTATTTCTATTCGCAATACTCTTATCTTCAATGGGTTTTGCAATAGAAAAGTCACCTATTGGTATTTTTACCCCACCAAAGGGATGGTATCTAGCAGATCCTACTTCCCTATCATCTCATGTTCTTGTTGGATATGTTGGAAATGAAAAGAAAATATATAGACCTTCTATAAATTTAGCGACAGAAGAAACAAATGTTTCATTAAAAGAATACATACAAGCTGTAAAGAAAATACATTCTGAAGATAAAAATACAAAAATTAGAGAACTTGGAACGATTAAGACAAAAGCTGGAGATGCCGCATTATTAGAAATATTATCTTATTCCAATTTTGGAAATATGCGTATGCTCCAAGCAATACTAATAAAAGATAATCAGGCATATATTTTAACAGGAGCTTCTCTAAAAGATGAATTCTTCTCATATTCCAAAGAACTATCCTCCTCTATTCGCTCTTTAGAAATTATTGATAATATATACGATATTATTGGCTCAAATGAAAAAAAAGAACTACTGCAAAATAAAATGCTAACTACAAAAGAAGAAATACAAAAGAATAACCTTCTAGAAAATGAAAAAAAAACTTATCAAAAAATTAGAGGAATTTGAAAAATTCTTGATTAAAAATTTCAAAGAGCAAGGCCATTATTGGCAAGTTTTAATTGCACAAGACTTAATATCACAATGCAAAAATTGTAAGTAGCATTTGATAGTCTTTGGGAAATTTTCCTTGATTTTTTAATTTTACAAAAAAATTTATAGTCATTTTTGGCTTTATTTTTGGATTAAGTCTATGCAATCATTGGCCGTTAATAATTTTATCATCTCCAATTTTTTTATTTTTATTGTTTAAGCAGTGGCGTAAATGGATTAAATTTGTTCCTCTAGGTTTTTTATTT
>CAYUWE010000167.1:0-3289 GCA_964448255.1 uncultured bacterium
ACAGATACCTGCATTTCTATGCAGACAGACTGATCTTCTTTTAGCAGCAGGGAACACCTCTTGCGCTATAAACATCAAAAAAGGACAGTTTATGGCTCCTTGGGATATGAAAAATATAGTTAATAAAATGTTATCAACAAAAAATGAAAATATCATACTTACTGAAAGAGGATTTTCCTTTGGATATAACAATCTTGTCTGTGATATTAGATCTATTCCTATAATGCAACAATTTGGCTATCCTGTTTGTTTCGATACAACACATTCTATTCAACTTCCTGGTGGCGATGGCACTTGTTCAGGAGGACAGAGGGAATTTATCCCTTATCTTGCAAAAGCTGCTATTGCTGCAGGATGTAATTGTCTTTATTTAGAAGCCCACCCAAATCCCGATGAAGCAAAATGTGATAAAGCCTCTGTTTTACCATTTAATGATTTATTTCAATTCCTAAAAGAGATACAAAAAATATATGAAGTAGTCTCATGATAGCAAAAGCAAAAATTTTATTTTTTATCATCTGTTTAATTTCTACATGTCTTTTGTTATTTTTTATTTTCCTAAAATACCCATCAGATGAAAAAAATTATTCCTTAGATCTCGGGAAAAATACTTCTAAGCAAACACCTTACCAAGAAAGAAAAGGTGTTAAAAAAGATATATGGTTAGAAAATTCAAAAAATGAACATATCCATATTGAAAGTGATTATTCTGAAATCTTTTTAGTACATAACTTAGGGAAAGTTAATATCATTGAGAATTTAACAGATTTTTTCTGTCTTATTGATGAAAAAAATACTAACAAAAGCTATTTCGTTACTTCCAATCAAGGTAATTATACCCTCCCCTATAACCAACTGCTTGCAAATGATGTAGATTTGTATTTTTTTTCAAAAACACCGACTCTTCCAATAAACCTTTATGACGCATCCTTGCATGGTTTTGCAAAACAATTCATATTACAAATAGGGCAAAAACAACATAGCTTTGTAGCTGAAAAATTTAACTGTAACTTTATGGAAAAAAATCTCGAATGAAAAAATACTTGCTTCTAATACTTATTATTACATCGTCTTTTACCGATCAAAAATCATTTAATATTTCTTCTGAAGAAGTATTTTTTGATGAAGGATTGTTAAAACTAAAAGGAAATGTACAAATAAATCATGAAATAGGGAAATTTTCTTCTACTAAAGCTACCATAAAAGAAGCCAAACTAGATAGAAACCAAGCATTTGATACAGCTCTATTAGAAGGCAGCGTATTATTAGAAATGCACAATAACGAACAACTTATTTGTGAAAAGGTTTTATTAGATTATGTAAATAAAAATATTCATTTTTCTTCTCCTATAGAAAATCCAATTATTTTTTCTTCTATGCTAACTCAAAATAATATTTTTATTGAGGGTAACAATGCTGATTTGAATTTCTTTTCTGATGCATTTATCGATAAAGACTCTATAAGAAAAATTAAAACATTCATCTTTTACGACAACGCTAAAGTAATCTATAAAAACTATAAGTTTATAGGAGATAAAATAACTATAAAACATAATGAAGATAGCTATATTGAAGAAATAATAGCTAATGGAGGCAGCAAAATTGAACTGTTAGATGATAAAAATACTTATCTTTATTCTCCTTATGATATTCACATAGATAATAATAATAGAATAATCTACTCAGAAGCTATTGAAAACAAACAATTATCCTACCATGACAAAAGAGTATCCATTTACGCTAATAGCTTTAATTTTTCATATGATGAAGATATGCAACCACAATTAATTACCTTAAAAGGAGATGTGTCTTTTATTTTAGATACAAACATATCAAAAAAAAATAGCTATGGAAGTAGCGATACTCTCATGTATAATACAAAAACAAAAAAAATAACTCTTATAGGAAGTGAAGATAAAAAAGTTCTTTTTTCTATTGACGATGGAAGCTATAAAATGTGTGCAAATGAGCTTCATATAGAAAAAGATCTTTCAACAAATAAAGAAAATATAAGAGGAATAGGCCCTATGAGGATTTATTTCTCTAATGAAGAAGAAAAAATAATACAAAAGGTTTTTTCAAATTACTCCAATGAAAAGCGAAGAAAAAATAACACTAAAAGCAAATAATTTATTCAAAAGTTACTCAAATAAATTTGTTGTAAATGATTTGAGTTTTTATATAGAACCAGGAGAAGTGGTCGGTTTATTAGGCCCTAACGGTGCTGGCAAAACAACCGCATTTTATATAACTATTGGGCTAATTAAACCAGAAAGTGGAAAAGTTTTTTTCAAAGAAAAGGAAATTACAAATCTCCCAATACATAAACGTGCAAAATTAGGTATGGGGTATCTATGCCAAGAACCTTCAATTTTCCGGCATTTATCTGTTGAAAATAATATTTTAGCGATATTAGAAACGCTACCTCTTAGCAAAAATGAAAAAAAAGAAAAATTAGAATTCTTATTAGAAGAGCTGCATTTAAGTCATCTTGCAAAAAAGCTTGCCTGTTCGCTTTCCGGAGGAGAAAGAAGAAGGCTTGAAATAACACGCTCTTTAGTTAGAGAACCTTCTATATTGCTATTAGATGAACCTTTTGCCAATGTAGACCCTCTAACAGTGCAAGAAGTAAAAAGGTTAATTTTTTTACTAAAAAAGAAAAATATTAGCATTTTAATTACAGACCATAACGCAAGAGAAATCTTTTCAGTAGTAGATAGAAGTTATCTAATACAAGAAGGAAAAGTAATGCTACAAGGAAAAGTTGAAGATCTATTAAATAATTCTGAAGCAAGGAAATACTATTTCGGAGAAGATTTTAGCCTATAGCCTATCAAACGCTTCTAATACTTCATTTGCAGATAATTTCTCCAAGCACTCACTTTTTTTACTTCCACCACACCCATCAAGACAGCAAGGCCTACAAGAAAAATCTTTTTTCATAACTATTGCATTATCATTTTGCCAAGGACCCCATAGGATTTCCGAAGTAGGACCAAAAAGAACTAAGCACTTTTTTTGAAAAGAACTGGCAATATGCAAAGTAAGGGTATCTACACAAACAACTTTTTTACAAAGTTTGATTAAAACAGCTAATTCTTTAACAGAAATTTTTCCACAAAGGTTTAATACATTAGTCTCCCCGCAATTTTTAATAATTTTATCAATTATATTTTTTTCAAATTCTAAAGCTCCACCTGTAAAAACTAGTTTTTCTTTTCTTTTTAGGAGTTCTTTAGAAAATTTATTGAAATTATCATTACTCCAGCATTTAAACCTCCACCTGGAT
>CAYUWE010000168.1:0-3251 GCA_964448255.1 uncultured bacterium
TCATCACATCATAGATTTGTCTGGATACATCCATTTTTAGATGGGAATGGTAGAGCTTCTAGATTATTACTTGATACACTATTTGAATACTTACAAATAGAAGGCTACGGTTTATGGAATGTATCAAGGGGACTTGCAAGACAAAATACCAAATATAAAAACTTATTAGCACTTGCAGATGAACAAAGACTTGGTGACTATGATGGTAGAGGTAACTTATCTAAAAAAGAATTATATAAGCTTGTTGATTTTATGTTAGATATTGCCATAGATCAAATAGACTACATGAAGTCAATGCTTGAGATATCTTCTTTATTTGATAGAGTAGGAAATTATGTAAGATATTCACAAGATAAAATGTATGCAATAGAACCTCTTCCAAAACACTCTGACAGACTACTAAAAGAACTACTTATAAAAGGCTCTATTAAAAGAGGTGAAGTTCAAAATATTATAGGGACGAAAGATAGAATAGCTTCAAAACTTATAAAAGAACTTATAGAAAGAGATTATATTCAGTCAGATACTCCAAGAGGAGATATAAGAATAAAGTTTAATACACATTTTGCAATGAAAATCTTCCCAGAACTTATTCCTGAGTTAAGAGAATAAAATTTAAAGAGTTTACAATTTTATTTAGAAAATCTTCACTAATTATTTCTTTTGAACTATGAAAATCACCTAAAATAGAAACTAAAACCACATATTATCCTCTAATATTATTTTTCTAATCATCACTATAAAATCCTTCACCTTCTAGCATATCATCAATACCATTACAATTTTGATCATATATTAGATCACACAAGTCACCATTATCTCCACCAGTTGTTGATGAAGAATTAGATCCAAATAAAAATGAAAAGGTACCTATCATTAAAATAAACCAAAAAATAGATTTTAAACCACTACTTCGCTGATAGTTATTATTTATACCTTTTGAGACAAAAATCCATATTATAAATCCTATTACTATTAATATTATTGTTTCCAAATCTAATCCTTTAATATATTTAATAAAAGTATAAGATATATAAACGAATACATTATTTCGCACGAATTCTTTTTTGTTTTATCTTCGAATCATTTTTGCTAAATTATAATCAAAAGTGATTATTTACACACCCATTTTTTTCATTAAGCTAATTTTACTGATGAAAATAAAAATGATGATGTTCAAGATTATGCTACATATAGTAAAAATATATTAAATCATAATTATTTGACTTTTTTCAGGAATAATGATATATTTTCCTGAAATTAATACAAAGTAGAGTTTATGCAGTCAATTGAGAATAAGATACTTTCAAGAATATATGGTAATGGTAGGGGTTATGTATTTTCATCTGCTGATTTTATTAATGAATTTACAATTAATAGTATTGAAAAATCTTTATCAGAATTAACAAAACAAAACAAAATTCGTAGAATTACTAGAGGTATGTATGACTATCCTAAATTTAGTGAATTATTAAATCAAGAGCTAAGTCCTGACATAGATAAAGTAGCACGTTGCTTGGCTAGAAAGTTTAATTGGAGAATCCAAATATCAGGGGATAGTGCTTTAAATATATTAGGATTATCAACTCAGATTCAAGGTAAGTATATTTATCTTAGTGATGGTCCTAATAGAAAGTATAAGATATTTAATACTGATTTGGAATTTAAAAAGTCTAAATTAAAAGACATTGGTTTTAAATATAATGAAAGTGCGTTAATAGTTCAAGCATTAAAAAGTCTTGGCAAAGAGCATATTGATAGTATAGTTATAGAAAAAATACAAACAAAGATTGATAGTAAAATGTATGATAAGATATTAAAAGATACCAAAACTACAACAACTTGGATTTATGAACATATAAAACAAATTTGTAAAAAGGAAGATAAATAATGTATGATATAGCTTTATTATCACAAGAAAAAAGAGATCAACTTTTTACAGAAACAGCAAATAAGAGAAATATCACTAAATCAATTGTTGAAAAAGACTTTTGGGTGGTATGGGCAATTGCAAAGATCTTTGAGGATGAAAGTTTAAGTAAAATATTAAAATTTAAAGGTGGTACTAGCTTATCAAAGGTATTCAATTTAATCGATAGATTTTCTGAAGATATTGATTTAATTTTGGATTGGACAACAGTAACAAAAGAAAATCCGTTAAAATACAGAACTAAAAATCAGCAAGATAGATTTAATAAAAGTATCAATGAAAATGCAAAAGAATATATTAAAGATACAATATTACCAAGGGTTTCAAATCTTTTAGCTCCAACTTGTAGTTGTCAAATTGATGAAGCAGATGGATTCTCGATTAATATTAAATATCCAACAGCATTTAAAGATAACTATTTAAGACCTGAAATATTATTAGAGATTGGTCCTCTAGCATCTTGGTTACCATCTGACGTATTTGAGATTAGTTCTATGGTAGCTCAGGAGTATCCTCAAATTTTTAAAAAAGAGAAATGTAGTGTTGATACAATTGTAGCAATTAGAACATTTTGGGAGAAAGCTACGATCTTACATCATGAAGCAAATAGACCTGATGATATTCCAATACCTTCAAGATATTCAAGACATTATTATGACTTAAGTTTAATGGCACAATCAGAGTTTAAAGATATTGCATTAAAAGATAGAAAGTTATTAGAAAATGTAGTTGAATTTAAACAAAAATTTTATCCTAGAAAGTGGGCACAATATGAAGATGCCAAAGCAGGTACTTTAAAATTGTTACCTCCTAAGTTTAGATATGCTGAGTTAGAAAAAGATTATAAAGCTATGCAAAATATGATTTTTGGTGAAGCTCCTAAATTTGATGAGATTATAAATATTTTAGATGAACTGGAAAAACAAATCAATAATTATGATTAAGTTAGGGTATGTAATAGGGTATGCTTTTAGTTTAATAATGTATATTAATTCCTAATAAAGTTACAATACTATTAATATCACAAAAGCCCTTATATAGCGGTCTATAACAGTATAAAACAATATTAATTAACAGACTCATAAGCCGGAGGTCGAGGGTTCAAGTCCCTCTCTTGACACCATATAATCCTATAAACCCCATATACATACCAAAATATCGAAGCTGTAACCGATTTTAATATTCCAGAAAAAAACTTAAGTCCTTGTTTAGTCCGTGAAATATTAATATTAGCATTATATCTAGCTACCACTTTCTAGGAACTAAAGTACCAAATAAAAGTATAAAAACTCCTAAACCTACTAATGTATAACTTATAAAG
>CAYUWE010000169.1:0-3250 GCA_964448255.1 uncultured bacterium
TTCTGACTTAGTAAACACTATAGATAATTATATGAGATTATGGGCCGGCTATGGCTATACAGCTCAACCTATAATAAATAAAATAGTAGAAAAAAAAGAACATTGGAAAGAAAAACTAACTCAAACTAGTGATTCATTATTTGAAAGACTATTTAATAAGTATATTTTAAAAAAAGAAGAAGAAATAAACTTATCAACAATATTAACTACAGAAGCTCAAAATTATTCTAAAATTTCTATGTCATACGATGGTATAGCAGGAACATATTTTTTAGAAGATGACAAAGGAAATAAAAAATTTGTTATAAAACCACAAGATGAGGGTATTTCTTGCATAAATAATCCTCATGAAGCTGTTTTAACTGAGGATGACTATTTTATTGATAATATTCCATTATATCGTTCTGCACAAACTAGCGCCTTAGTATATGAAGCAGCACAAATAATCGGAATAGAAGATATAACTCCAGAAACAGCTCTAACAATTTTTTATAATGATAATTTTCATCTGTTTGGTGAAAAAACACCTGAAGAAGAATTTTTGCATGAAATGACTGCATATAGAAAATATCAATATGATGCAGTGATGAATTATTTAAATGAGCTTTTCCCAATAGAACAATCTAAAGAAAAACTTTGTTCTATACAAAGATATTTAGATAAGACTTTAGACTATTTTGAAATGGCATCTTACCTTGATGAAATAAATACAACCGATTTTGAAATAGATAGAGATGACTTTGAAAAAGCAACAATACTTATATGGACAACTTTTGACAATGATGCTCATCTAATGAACTTTAGATACTATGTAAAAGAAAATAAAGATGGAAAAGTAATTCTAGGAATAAAAAAAGTAGATAATGACCTTTCTTTTCCAAAAGAAAATGAATGGATGTACAACGGTTTAGTTGTATTCCCAGAAGCTAGCAATAAACTTTCAGATAATGCGAAACAGATCATTGCAAATATCGATGAAGAAAAAATTATCGAAAGAATGAAATACTATGAATTATCAGAAGGAGCAATACAAGCCTTTAGACAAAGAATTGCTTATATAAAAGATCTATCAAAACAAGACCTAACTATCTACGAAATAGATTCTAAATTAACATTCGAACTATAAGGAAATTTATGAAGCCAATAATAAAAAAAATCACTCTATATTTTTTAGCTATAACAATGGTTTCAACACTATTTGGAGGAAGCATTATGAAACTAGTAAATAAAAATACTGATTATGTAGTTGTTGAATTTAATGATGGTAAAGCTACATTTAATGATAAATATTTTGAGCTGATGTTCAAAGAAAGAGGGATTGTCGTTCCTCCAGCTAAACAAAAAGAATTTCAAAATAAAAGAGTAATCTTTTTAAACGATCCACTTTTTGAAAAAGCATTTAGAGAAATATTTTATCCTCATGCTATGGACAGATCAACCTACCAATGGAAAGAAGAAACTAACAAGGTCACAGAGCAAGATAAACAAGATTAAAAATGGAGCTAAGTATTTTAGGGTAAACCTAAAGTAATACGATAAAATAGGTTTACTATGAAAATATGGGTTGTCATGCACCTTCATATTTTCAAACGCATTATTTATCCCCCATCTCCATGCTACTAAAATAACAGCTGCAAGACCTCCTAGTGGTACAAAAACATTTACTGAAATAAAAGATATCCAATCAAAAAATGTCTGCCCATATATTTTATAATTTTTTAATACACCAAAGGATAATGCACTAGGAATACCTAATAAAAAAGCTCCAGATATACTTACTATAACTGCTTTTTTCCTTTTCCATTTTTTCTCATCAATCAAATATGAAATAACAGGTTCTAGCGCTGATATCTCTGATGTAACAGCAGCAAGAGTAACTAAAAAGAAAAACAATATAGCAACGAAATTACCAAAAGTAATTTGACTAAACACTATTGGAAGGGTTTCAAATATTAAAGCCGCACCAGAAGTTGGAGCGAGGTTTACTGAAAATACTATTGTAAAAATAGCAATACCCATTAAAAGAGCTATCGCTGTATTTAGTAATACCACTGGAAAGCATGTATTAGGGAGATCTACTTTTTTAGATAGATAGCTTCCATATGTTACCATCGTCCCTTGCCCTAAGCTTAGTGTGAAAAAAGCTTGTCCTAATGCTACCAAAATACCTTTGGATGTTAAAGATGACCAATCTGGGGAAAACAAAAATCTTAATCCTTTAGAAGCTCCAGGCATACATAGGCCTTTACCAACTAAGATAATTAGTACAACAAATAAAAGAGGCATCATTATCTTACTTCCAGCTTCTATACCCTTTCTAACACCGGAAAATAAAATGCCAAGAGAGATAATAAGGAAAAAGAAATGATATCCCACACACCAAGAAGTAGAAGAGCTTAGAGATACAAAATATTGAAGTGACTGAATAGAAAAATTAAATTTTGTTAAATTACCAAATAGTGCTTGTATCAAATACCCTAAAGACCATCCGGCAACAACACTATAAAATGAGCTTATAACAAACCCTGTTATAATTGTCATTTTACCACAATTTTTCCAAAAAAGCTTTTTACCAATGCTGTTAAAAGCACCGGAGGGATTTAACTGCGCAGTCCTTCCTATTAAAATCTCTGCTATCAATACAGGAAACCCTATTAAAATAAGGAAAAAGACATATGTAATAATAAAAGCTGCGCCACCATTTTCCCCAACAATATAAGGGAACCTCCATATGCTGCCTAGCCCTACAGCAGACCCTAACGCTGCAAAGATAAACCCAATGCGAGATTTCCAAGATTCTCTTTTATTAAACATTGTCAAAATAAACTTCCTTTTGCAGATAAATAATATATCATATGATTGAAAATAGAAAGCTATCAATTAACTAGAGTATTTATTTATGACAAACAAAAATTTTCTTTTTTATCCTGTTGATGATTCATCAGCTAGAGAAATCCCCCTAGCTAATGAAGCTATAACAGCGGGTTTTCCTTCTCCTGCTGAAGATTTTATGGAGCAAAAATTAGACTTAAATCAATATCTAATCTCGCATCCTGCAGCTACGTTTTTTGTAAAAGTTGTAGGCAAATCTATGCAAGAAGCAAACATTTTCCCAGGAGATATTTTAATAGTAGATAGAAGCCAAGATGTTAAAGATAAAAAAATAGTGATAGCAGTGATAAATGGGGAATTTACAGTAAAACGTATAAGAATAAACAATAAAAAAATATTTTTAGAAGCGCAAAACCCA
>CAYUWE010000170.1:0-3247 GCA_964448255.1 uncultured bacterium
CTATTTTCCAAGCAGCTCTTTATGCTAGGTATGCTATATCTATTAATCAATCTCATCCTGGAATAATAGTTAATGAACTTTTAGATATTAAAATTTTTAATACGCCATGTCTTTTCTATTTAACGATGATGTTAACGATGACTACTGGAACGGTATTTTTAATGTGGATAGGCGAGCAAATTACAGAAAAAGGCATTGGTAATGGCGTAAGCTTAGTAATTACTGTTGGGATATTATCCTCACTTCCAAGTACTATTGGGTCAATAATTAAACAATTAAATTTAGAATCCCAAGAAGCAGGGCAGATGACGTTTTCTTCACTTGTAATGCTTGCTGGGATATTTGTTTTAGTAGTTATTGGTACAATATTAATTACTCTCGGACAAAGGAAAGTACCTCTTCAACATGCGAGAAGAATGGTAGGAGGTGGACAACATCAGCAAAGTAGAACATCATATTTACCATTAAGATTAACGTATGCTGGGGTAATTCCAGTAATATTTGCTTCATCAATATTGATGTTTCCAGCAACAATCGGGCAGTTTTTAGGTCAAGGAACATGGATTGGCAGAATGGCTAGCATGTTAGCACCGGGAAGCTGGTTGTATACAATGTGTTATGTTGGGTTAATATTATTTTTTACATATTTTTGGACTGCCACACAATTTCATCCTGAGCAAATTGCATCAGATATGAAAAAAAATGGGGCTTTTATTCCTGGAATACGGCAAGGGAAACCTACGCAAGATTATTTAGAATCAACTATGGGAAGGATTACCCTGCTTGGGGGAATATTTTTAGCATTAGTAGCAATATTTCCAATTTTAGTGAGTAAATTTATTGGTGTTGATGCTAGAATAAGTCATTTTTTTGGTGGAACATCACTATTAATACTTGTTGGAGTGATATTAGATACAGGGAAACAGATAGAGTCGCATTTATTAATGAGACGATATGATGGTTTTATGAAAAAAGAGAGAATAAGAGGAAATTAAAATGCCAAGAGTTATTGGAATTGACATACCTGATAATAAGCGATTAGAGATAAGTTTAACCTATATTTATGGTATAGGAAGGAAGCTATCACTACGAATTATTAATGAATTAAAATTAGATCCTAACATGAGAGCAGGCGAACTAGTAGAAGATGAAATAGCTAGGTTAAACGCAATTTTACAATCTGAATATGTAGTGGAAGGAGATCTAAGAAGGCAAGTTCAAAATAATATTAAAAGATTAGTTAGCATACATAGTTATCGTGGAATGAGGCATAGAGCAGGATTACCTGCTAGAGGGCAGAGGACGCGTTCAAATGCACGTACGAAAAAAGGCAAGAAAAAAACAATAGCGAATAAAAAAATCTAAGGAGTAAATGTAGTGGCTAAGCAGCAAGTAAAACAAACGCAGAAAAAGACAGCGGTAAAAACTAGAAAAAAGATTAATAGAACCGTTCCAGTAGGAATAGCACATGTAAAATCTACATTTAACAATACTATTGTAACTATAACTGATCCATCAGGCAATGTAATAGCATGGGCTACTGCAGGTAGCAGTAATTTTTCTGGTTCAAGAAAATCGTCTGCCTTTGCAGGAACAATAGCTGCGCAGAATGCTGCAAAAGAAGCTGCAGCATATGGCATGAAAGAATGTGAAGTTTGTTTAAAAGGACCAGGAGCTGGTAGAGAATCAGCAGTTAGAGGCCTACAAAGTGCAGGTATAGCTATAACAATAATTCGTGATAAAACACCGGTACCACATAATGGGTGCCGTCCACGTAAAAGAAGAAGAGTTTAATTCAGGAGAAAAATCCATATGGGAATACAATATGGCAAATTTGAAATGCCAGAAGAAATAAAAATTGATGAATCGACAAAAACAAGTACATTTACTCGCTTTATTGCTGAGCCATTTGAAAGGGGGTATGCTCATACATTTGGAAATGCATTAAGAAGAATTATGCTCAGCTCAATGGATGCGCCATCTCTTATTTCAGTAAGGATAGAAGGTGTTGCTCATGAATATACTGCAATAGAGGGAATAATCGAGGATATGACTTCTATTTTATTAAACTTTAAAAAGGCACTTTTGAGGAAATTACCTAGTGATGAAGTTAAGCATTCACGAGAACCAGTAGTAGTAACAAAAATTTTAGATATTACCGATGAGATGATACAAGATAATGATGGTGTATATAAAGTTACTCTAAAAGATGTAGTAGGTCCTACAGATTTTGAATTGGTAAATCCGGATTTACATTTATTTAGCGTTACAAAGCCATTAACTAAAAAAATTAATTTACGCATAGGTTTTGGAAGAGGGTATGTTCCTTGTGAAAGGCATGATTTACCAGAAAAAGTTATAGATGAGATTGTAATAGATTCAATTTTTTCACCTGTAAGGTTAGTAAATTATTTTGTAGAGAACACAAGAGTGGGACAAGACACAGACTATGATAGGTTAATTATTGATATAACAACAGATGGTAGAATAAGTCCAAAGGAAGCTATTTGTTTTGCTACACAACTTGGAATATTACATCTGCAGGTTTTTGATAAATTAAAAATGGAGACTATTACTTTAGACAAAGGTGAAGTGGAATCCAATAAAGATAAAGAAGAGATATTGCATAAATTGGCTTTACGTATAGATGAAATTGAATTGTCAGTACGTTCAACAAATTGCTTATCTGGAGCAGATATTGAGACTATTGGCGAATTGGTAGTAATGCCAGAATCTGAAATGTTAAAATTTAGAAATTTTGGTAAAAAATCTCTAACTGAGATTAAGCAAAAGTTATCTGAGATGGGATTATCTTTGGGAATGGATTTAAGTAAATATGGAATTACTAGAGAAAATATAAAAACAGTAATTGAAAAATACAAAGAAGAACAAGAAGGTGAAGCATGAGACATAGCAAACGCACATGTAAACTCTCAAGAACAGGGTCACATAAAAGATGCATGATTGCTAATATGGTGAAATCACTAATTGTACATGGACGTATTGAAACTAGCATAGCGAAAGCGAAAGAACTAAGAAGACATGCTGATAGAATGGTTACTTTAGCAAAAAAAAATACTTTAGCTACAAAAAGATTAGCTAGAGCGAAGTTAATGATTCGTTATAATCCACTAACCTCAAAGGAAAAAAGAAAAGTTAAAACTGGTGATTTTTCTTCATATAATGATGATAGAAGAATAATAAAAAAGTTATTTGGAGAACTTAGAGAAAAATTTCTAGAACGAAG
>CAYUWE010000171.1:0-3228 GCA_964448255.1 uncultured bacterium
ATAAGCTATTTGGCTTTAGTAATAAAAGGGGTAATAAACATGCCAATATTTCAAAAGTTGTTAGATGGAGCTGCAAGTTTAGCAAAAGGCGCTTCAACAATTGTTGGAAGCGGATTTAGCACAGCTTTAGACATAACAAAACACGGTCTTTCAGGAGCAGCATTAAAGAAAATGGCTGCAGACCAAAGAGTAGAATTAAACAACCGTCTTGAAAGGATAGCAACCTTTAAAAAGATGATTGAAAAAATGCTAAAAGAATTAGCTCCTGATGCTGACCTTAGCACATTAAGAACAGGCGATCATGATTTAGATGCTCACTTAAATGCAATTGAAAGCGATATGGCATTCATGGATATTGGCAGCATCAAAACAAGAGAAAATTTAGAAACAATACTATCATACTATAACGATGATGAAGTGTTTGCCAGTTCAAGATTAGATAAACTCGCTGATGATACTACAGCTATTTCATTTCTACAAAGTGAAATGGAAGAACAACAAAGAATAGAAATGACAAGAGAAGAGTTAGTTAAAGAAGCTGAAGGTAATTTATCAAATACTTCAGAACAATTAAGAGCAGTAAAAAATCTATTAGATGCTGTTTCAGAGTATCAACCAAAAAGTAGAGAAACTACTGAAAAAGCTTTCGAGAGGATACAATCAACTGATTATAAAACAATCATTTTAGAGCACTATACAAATACTCAGGCAGCAATATTTAAGCAAGAAATGGCAATACAAACACTAGCAACTGTTGCTTATAGTCATGCTCAAGATGTAATTCCATTAGAACGATTTAAACAATTATCAACATTTATACGAGCTGCTGACTTTCTTGATAAAAAACTACGAACAGAAGCTCAAGAAATACATACCTCATCATCTTTAGATGATTTTGCAGTATCAAGCATAATGGAAGAAAGACAAATACAAGAACATCAAGAAGAACAAGAATTATCTAGAGAAGCTCCAGTTAGAAGTGGTCTAGAAGACATTTCACTAATAGAAGCTCAATTAACAACTGAAGTTGGAGCAAGGCAACATAAAATTGACGCAATAGAAAAAGAAATTGAGAAAAGAACAAATAAAATTGATGAAAGAAGGCAAGAAAGATCCGCTCAAATACAAGCTTTTCGACAACAGAAAAATAAATTAAAATCACAACTTGCTACTAGTAGACAACAAGGTGAAAATATTCAAAATGGAAAGAAAATAGAAAATAAATTGAAATTAATGGAAAAAAAAGACCATTTAGCTAAAGAAACTGTTATACACAAAATAAGAAGTCAAAAAGAAAAAATAGCTGCTCTTAAAAAAGAATTAGCACTATTACAAGTAGAAAACCAAAAATTTGAAGATAAAATACAAATATTAAATGAAAATAAATTTGAATTATACAAAAAGACTGAAGTAGGACAAAGACTTGTAAAATTAGAATTATGGGATAAGTTATTTGATAATGATACAAAAACATCTATAGCAATTGATATAAAAGAACAAGAATCTCTTCTAGTTCAAATTGATGATGCAAATAGACTTCTTCGTGATATCGATAAAAATCTAGCACAAAATATTGGAAAAATTGATGATGACATTATACAACAAAGACTAGATGAGATTGAAACGCATCTTCAATTGGTAGATAGGCGATATCTTCCTGTTGCCGCTAAATTTACTTTAGACAAGTCATTAGAATTACTAACAGAAGCAAAAAACATAACTGTTGATAAAGGCTTTGGATATTTAAAACAACATCCAGGGTTATTATGTGACTTAACATCAGGCATGGTACTTGCATTTACTTTTGCAACTACGCCAGGATATTTTGGTGGTATATCTGCTATTACTGCAGCTAGATTAGTACCTTCAGTTTTACAATCTTTTTGTGGATACACAGATGAACAAATGCAAGATAGAGGTTCCTCTCTTGCGGCAGTAGCGGCAAAAGGATTTAATGCTGTTGTTTCTTATGCAGTATCTGGTCCTGCTGGGTTAATGATAAACGGTCTTTATGAAACTGTAAACAAAGCGATGCAAGGAAAAGAAAAATCTAATGATGTAATAATTTGGGCTATATGGAATATTATGACTGGAAATATGAGCGCAGCAACAGCTCTAGGAGCAGTAATATTTTTAGGGAATAAATCTGCTGCATCTTTTGCAAGAGAGAATTTTTTAAATCCAATAATACATCCTGTTCAAACGGTACTAGATATTCCAAAAGTATTTACAAACAACTTTTCTGCAATATCAAAATCAGCAAAAAAAGGAAGTATTTTTGAAACACTTGCACGTAGTTGTGCTATAGCTTTACCTGTAGGCATTGCAGGAGCATTACTTGTATTAAACCCACTTGGAATATTTGTTTCAGGGATAGCTGCATTAGCTGTTGCGGGATATGGATGTTATTCATTAATTAAATCTTGTAATAAAAGATGGCCTATAGAAAAAACTACAAAAGAAATATATGAAGAAGAAGTACAAGCAAAACGAGATCAAGGAATAGCCGAGACTAAAATTCCAACATTTGAAGAAGTTGAAAAAGCTTTTAGTGAATTAGAACATGATTTAAGTAAATTAGATGAAGAGGATAGAAAAAGAATTGCAACAGAAACAGTTAACAAATTGCTTAAAACTAGCCATACTCCATCCGATTTAAAAGGAATCGTTAGCAAGGCTGAAGAATCTTTAGGAGAATGGCGTGAAAAAATACGTCATTCATTAAATCCTGAAGTTGCAACAACAGCATAATCTAAAAAAAGCTTAAAATATAGTACTATATATTAAGCTTTTTTCTTTTTTGAAGACTTATATACAAGAGCTTTTTTAGGGTTTAATACAACCCTTTGTTTTTCTGTTAGTAGTGTTGTAGCATTATCTGCTCTAATAATTAATGGAATATCAAAAGTCTTTGCAATTTCTATAGCATGTTTTTCTGAAGAAATATCTCCTGATGGATTTTCCAAAATTATACCGATAGATTCTTTCATAAAAGGAATGAATTTTTCATGGGATGTGGGGATAACAATTATTTTATTTTTTACAGATTCTGGTTTTACTAAATCCGCTGACATTAAAATAACCACTTCTCCTTCTACTTTTTTCCCATATCCTCTATATCCTCTAACTAATACTGGCCCTATACTTTCTAGGCGAAGCATATTTGTAGACCCTTTTTTTCCCAAAAGGAACACCTGCTGTTAAAACAATAATATCTCCAAAAGAGAC
>CAYUWE010000172.1:0-3204 GCA_964448255.1 uncultured bacterium
GCGTTATTAATGCAGCAAACTTCCAACCACAACGCCTTATTATATTCCCTGAGATGTAACAGAAATGAAAAGATTACAACTTTTAGCAAATAGAAATGATAGGATGAAAGAGCTAGGTGAAATGGCAGCAACAGTAGCCCATGAAATACGTAACCCTTTAGGTGGTATTAGAGGATATGCTTCATTATTACTAAGAGACCTCGAAGGATCCTCACATTTAAAAGAAATGGTTCAGCATATAGTTAATGGAACAAAATCCTTAGAACGTATTGTTAATAATGTCTTACATTTTGCAAGGCCTATAGAAATAACTCAAAAAGATGAAGATATAAATAAACTTATCAAAGAGGTTTGTAAATTAATAAAAGTTGATCCAGCATTCCCCCCTAACGTATCAATAGAAACACATTTTCACTCATCTTGCTTTGTTGTATCAATAGATAAAGAATGTATTAGATCTGCTTTGTTAAATTTACTTGTCAACGCTTGCCAAGCAATTACAAATAAAGGGAAAATTACTATTTCACTAATAAAAAATAATGATTCTTGCGTAATAAATATCAGCGATACTGGCATCGGTATAAATAAAGAAGATTTAGAAAATATTTTCTCACCATTTTTTACAACAAAAGAAGAAGGTAATGGCCTTGGACTTGCTGAGACATACAAGATTATACAAGCTCATTTAGGAACAATAGATGTTCGCTCACATAAAGATGTGGGAACAACGTTTACCTTAACCCTTCCATTAAAAAGGTAAAGCTATGTCTAGAAGAAAAATATTAATTGCTGATGATGAACCGTTAATTAGGCATTTCTTAAAAGAAATATTAACTAGAAAAAATTATGATGTGACAACAGCAAAAGATGGAAATATCGCTATATCGCTATTAGAAAAAGATAATTTCGATCTTATTATCACCGATATGAAAATGCCACATAAAGATGGTATGGAAGTTCTGCAATATGTAAAAAACACAAAAAAAACTCCAACTGTTGTAATAATAATGACAGCATTTGCAAGTGTGGAAAACGCTGTTGAAGCAATGAAACATGGAGCATTTAATTACCTTATAAAACCATTTTCCCCAGAGACAATTGAAACGATTATTGAAAAAGCAGATGAACATCTTTCTCTAATCAAGGAAAATGAATTTTTCCTAAACGAAATGAAATCTTCTTATCCTATTATAGCAAAGTCCTTTCAAATAAAAAAAATATTAGAAAATGTAAAAAACATTGCAAAGAGTAACGCTAGTGTTTTTATATCTGGAGAATCTGGAACAGGGAAAGAAGTAATTGCCCAAGCAATACATTCAAATTCTCTAAGATCTCATAAGCCTTTTGTAAAAGTAAATTGCGCAGCTATCCCAGAGTCTCTAATAGAATCAGAATTTTTTGGATATGAAAAAGGAGCTTTTACAGGCGCTGAAATAAGAAAAGAAGGGCGTTTTGAAATAGCGCATAAGGGAACAATATTACTAGATGAAATCACAGAAATACCAATATTACTACAACCCAAATTACTACGTGCTATACAAGAACAAGAATTTGAAAGAGTAGGAGGAATAAAATCTATAAAAACAGATGTAAGAATTATCTCAACGACGAATAGGAAAATTAAAGATGTAATAGATAAAAACTACTTTAGAGAAGATCTTTTCTATAGATTAAACGTTATACCTATCCATCTGCCACCACTAAGAGAAAGAAAGGACGATATCATCCCACTAGCTGAGCACTTTTTAAATCATTTCTGCATAGAAAATCATAAAAAGAAAAAACAACTATCGTTTAAAGCAAAAAATAAACTCCTAAACTATTTTTGGCCAGGAAACGTAAGAGAATTGTGTAATATTATTGAAAGAACTGTAGTAATGGACAAAGAAGAAATAGTAGAAGACTATCATATACATCTAGACACCTTTCAAGGAGAATCTCCTTTAGAAAAACCTCCTATTGATAACTTTATAGGAACTACCCTTGCCGAAGCAGAAAAACAACTTATTTTAGCAACACTAAAAAAAGAGAAAAATAACCGCACACGCACTGCTAAAACACTTGGACTAAATATTAGAACTCTTAGAAATAAGTTAAATAAATACAAAATAGAAAAAGTATTATAAAAATGCTTTTTTAGATAAAAGCACTATTTCTTTTAGTTTTTTCCAAAAAGCTTTTTCTTCTAAATCTTTATCTATCATCTGGGAAAAAATATATAAGTAACTTATCTCTTCTTCTATCTCCATTTTTTCTAGAGCAATTTTCCCTGTCTCATAGTAATTAATATTATTCTCAGATAAATACTTAATTTCTTCTAAGATACTATCAACTTTTGTATCTACTCTATTTATGCTTTCTTTTAGATCACTTATAGCTTTATTTACTTCATCTTCTTTTCCAATGATATTTTGTTGGATATAGCAATTTATCAATGAAGAAATATCAATTTGCCTTTTGCAATATTTTTCAAAAAATTCTTCTATAGATATATTTGGAACGTTTTTAATAGGTAAAGCGCTATTAGAAGCATTAAATATCGTTTTATCTTTTGCAAAATCTCTTATCGTTTCTCTTTCCATCGACCACATAACTGTGGTTTTAGTATTTTCTTTTTCTAAACAAACTTCTTTATAGACAGGAAGAACTTCTTCCTTATTGATATTACTTGTATTTACCTCGTTAACATAATGCTTATTATCGATATACGATAAATCTACCCCACAAAGTATTACAGGATCGCATCCTAAATACTTTGCAAAAGCAAGACTCAAAAGAGTAACAGAAAAAGATTCCCTATTTAATCCCTCACCAATAAAAGAAGAGTCTAATTTAAGTTTTTCTTCCATCCATAAATCTATAAAATTATTAACTAAAGAACGCATATACCCAAAAACACCATTTTTAATATGAAAAACCTTTGGGCATAGTCTACTCATATATAAAAATGGAACCTCAAATAAACAGCTATCTTTTAGACGAAAATATTCCTCATCATTTGGATCTACAGCCATAGCAAAATGAGAAAAAATACCTTCTTTGCTCATCGCTGTAATAGCAGATCCACCAGATAATATAACAGCTCTATTATCCATTTTCTTTAATGTAGAATAACATGAAGAAAGTGTTGGTCCAGCACCACAAATAACAGCCGGGATATTCCTGCAAGAGCCTTTTAGAGTATTTGCATAAAAAGAAGAAGAT
>CAYUWE010000173.1:0-3204 GCA_964448255.1 uncultured bacterium
TTCAAATTGAGAAGAAGTTAGTTGAAAAGGCTCTATCAAATCTTCTTTTAATTTGAATACGTGTTCTTTGATCACCCTCTTCTAACTCTTCATTAAATCTTTTAGATACCATTTTAGAATCAATTCTAGATGGAATCTCTTTGTATATTTCCTCAATTACATGCAATAATCTAACATGCTCGTCTGCCGTCCAATGACATCTGTTTATCTCTTTATCTCTCATAAGAACCAAATGAGGATTTGTCTTTGGGTCTTGATTAGGTTTAAAATCATCTTCATCAAATTCGATATCTTCTTCTGTTACTGGACCCAATTCTCTGTGTTCCAATTGCTCTTCATCCGGTATATAGCTATTCATTTCAGCTAGCATTTCTTGATTTGTCATTCTCTTTTTAGCTTGATCATCACAAGCAGCACATTCTTGAGAAGAAAGCATAGCGCAATCATCAGACTGACTTTGCAATCTTGAATACCAAGTATCTCTTTTATGATTTTCAGGAAAGTGTTGTTCTTGGCGAACTGACAATGCACCACTGGTATACATTATTCCTCTTTCATCTAATGCATCAGCTTCTTGAGTTCTCCTTCTTTTTCTTGGGTTTTCCTTTAAATCATCAAGTGCTTTTTGTGTGTTTCCAATAAATTTAGCAACAAATGCCATTCTATTTCCAGAAAGAGGTAATGTAGCTTTTTGCTTTAATTCACATAATTGCGCTTCTAATGACAAGGATCTTTCATCTTCTAATGTAACATTAGCAACTACCCTACATCTTGTTTCTAATGATTCTTCATCATCATGAGAAACTCCATCTACACTTGCATCATTTTCTCTTGCTTGCTGATCTATTGGAGTAGAATTTATATTTCTAGTTGTGGCAGCAGTCATAATTTTAATCCTTTATTTTTTTATTAAGTCTTTTGTCTGTTAAAAAAAAATTTGAAAGGGTGTTTTAACTTTACTACTTCTACGATTTTCGCCTCTAGTCATGGCTCTAAAGCTGTTTTGGCTTTCAATATTTCTTTTAATCCTTCTCCATATATTTCTAACTTGATCACGACTAACATCTTTTTTACGTAATCCAAGTTGAGTAGCTATCTGCCCAGTTAAATCTTCCCAATTTATAAGTTGAGATGAAACCTCAGGATTTGATTGCATTAATCGTACAATAATATCAGTAGTTTCTGGAATCTTATTAAGATCACAATAAGGACCCATTCTTCTATATTTTGAAACTATTGAAGATAATTTTTTCTTAAATTTTTCTTCCAACCCTTTATTGTATTTATCTGTAACCCCTTGTTGGCAAATTGTATCAGGCCATTGATCATATCCTCCAAGTACTACAGCTCTTAATCTTTCACATTCCCAAGGTTCCCAACGATCCCATTTGCCGCATTTTACATTTCTCCTAATTGGTTCTATTCCAGAAAGACTTTCTTCAAACCGTCCATATATTACATTTATAACATCGGTATCAACATCTGTTAATCGAACTTCCTCTACATCGTGTAACTCTGATAATTCTTTATCCCAAGGTCTTTCTGCTTTTCTTTTTTAAATGATCATAACGATTTAAAAGTTCTACTCTTTCTTCCAATCCGTTACTTTCAGGTGATGATTGTTCACTTACTACTATGTCTTCATCTGTATCGGTACATGGTGAAGAACTAACATCTATGACACCTTCTTTTAAGTCATCAAAATGACCATATGAACAGCTAACAATACCTTGTTGAGGATGAACTTTAACTGCCATATATAAAGCTCTGTTTTATTATTTTCTTTTGCATTATAGATTTAAAAATTAAGTTTTCATATGTTTTTTAGCTCTTAGCCAGATTACTCTTAAATCAGGAAGATCAATTTGATCTTTTATATCCCTGCCATCTTCTAATGTAATACCCATTCTTTTTGCTAAAAGTTTAGCTAAATTAACCCAGCTTATTCTTTGATCATTTTCATCTGTACATCGTGGAACTAATCGCATAATCTCTTCTTTTATTTCTTCTGTCTCTTTAAACTTATATGGTAATGGCCTATCTGAATAATCAACAAAAAAAGATGTAGAAGGCTTGACTCTTAAATCTTCTTCATTTTGTTTTATATCTTCTTCTGAATAATCAAAACATTTTGATACGAAAGTTGTATTCCATATACGCCTCACAACATCGTCAGGGCCAATCATTTTTTCTGTTTTTAAATCTTGTGCAAGCTCTTGGAATAACCTAGCCGAGTCACTTTTTTTTCTTGATTGACTAGTTTTTGGTATAGAAGGCTTGACCATTCTTAAAACTTCTTCATTTTGTTCTATATCATCTGAATAATCAAAACATCTTGATTCGAAAGTTGTATTCCATATACGTCTCACATCATCAGGGTCAACCATTCCTTCTGTTTTTAAATCTTGTGCAAGCTTTTGGGATAACCTCTCCCAGTCACTTTTTTTTCTTGATAGACTAGTTCTCACTGTAAATTCAGGAAGTAATTCCCTTATCTTATCTTGCACTTCTTTTGTATTTTCTAAACGATGATATTTAGAAACATCTTTTCTTGGCCTATGAACAACTTTTGGTACTTCGATATCCATTTTTCTTTGTTGATTAGGAACCTCCGGTGCTTCAATATCCGTAAATTTAATACGCGGATGAGGACTTGAATCCCCCGAAGAACGCATCATTTTTTTACATTTTGAACTAATTGAACCGTAAGTTCTTTGATCACTTTCTTTTAACCCTTCATTATATTTTCTAAATACTTCTGTATGAGAAATTGTTTCCATTTGAGCTGTGATATCTTCAAATCTTTTTTTCTCCCAATCTTCCCATAGCCTATAATTCTTTTTTGCTTTCACTTGAGTGTCACAACTCTCACCTTCAAAAGCTTCAAAATAAGACCTTTTTTGTCCCGCTGTTACACCTACAGGTGGCGTTTCATAATCTCTATATAACTCCTCTGGCAAAAGAGCTTCGGGTTCAAAAAAATCCTCTTCAAACCCTACAGAATCAGAATCTGACAAAGCGCTAACAACTTCATTATCAGCACCTTGTAATAATTCTTCTAGCAATCTTGTGTCATCTTCATGAAAATTAAAAAAATTACTTGGCTTATAAGGAGAAACAACCATAAAAACAGTCCTTTAATTATTAAAATAATATTTATAGTTTGCTCTATATTATGGATAGAATTATAACATAATTTTAAAT
>CAYUWE010000174.1:0-3187 GCA_964448255.1 uncultured bacterium
ATTTAATTAGTCTATTAAAAATAAAAGATGAACCTATATCTCTAACAACATCTGGAAAAAATTTTCTAAAAAAATTTCTAATAGATACTCTAATGATTGATGATCTACTCCCTGTAGAATATCTCCCTGAATCTTCCCTTAACGTCCTATTAGACCTAACAAAGCAGCAATTAATAGAGTTAATAGATTATCTTTCCCTATACGATCTAGCAGCAGAGCTTCATCAGATAGTAGAACCAAAAACGCTAAAGATAATCCACTCAATGCTAACAGATAAGCAAAAAGCATTTATAAAAACGAAATTAAACTACAAAGAAACATTTTCCTTCCCTCCTTTAGGATTAAAAAAATGGAATAAAGATATTCCTAGTTTAAAAAAAGCTATGCATATTCGAGGGATATATAGGCTTGCCCAAGCACTTTGTAATGAGCATAAAGACTTAATATGGTATATCTGTCATGAATTAGACATAGGAAGAGGGTCTGCTTTATTTAAATGGGCAGAAAAAAAACCTATTTCAAATATTTGTGAAATAGCTTCAACACAAGTGATGGAAATAGTAGGGTTATTAATATAAAAAAGAGACAATAGATATGAAGTATTTTTCATTATTCAATAAAGAAGAAATATATTCCGCTCCCAATGAAAAGATAATCCCCAAAAAAGTTTTTTCAACCTTATTAGATGCCAATGAGATCCTAGAAAAAATAAAATCTGACGGCGAAAAACACCTCCTTAAAACAAAAGAAGAATGCAAAAAATTAAAACAAGATGCAAAAGAAAAAGGTTTTGAAGAAGGCTTAGAAAAATTTAATAAAGCAGTATTAGAATTAGATAAAAATACTAAAGAATTAAGAGAAGAATTTAATAAAAATATCCTTCCAATTGCTCTTAAAGCAGCAAAGAAAATACTTGGAGAAGAACTAAAATTACATCCCGATAGAATAGTGGATATTGTAATACAAGCTCTAAAACCTGTAACCCAACATCACAGAGTAAAAATATATGTCAATCGTGCTGATATAGACACATTAGAGAAACATAAATCAAAGATTAAAAAAATATTAGAGCAAGCAGATACTTTTTCAATACAAGAAAGGATGGATGTAGAACCTGGCGGATGTATAATAGAAACAGAAGCTGGAATTATTAACGCCCAACTAGAAAATCAATGGAAAGCTCTTGAAATAGCATTTAAATCATTTAAGAAGAAATAGACATGGTAAAAAAACTATACTCATATCGATTTATCATCTTTGTAGTGACGTTTATTCTTATATCTACTTATATATTTGCTCAAGACGATTCACTATCTGCTCCATTACCAACAAACCTTAACCAACCAAATATCCTAACAAAACTTGCAGTATTAGCAGGGATTGCACTACTTCCATTTGCAATAATGCTATTAACATCATTTATTAAAATGATTGTAGTGTTATCACTACTTAGAAATGCCCTTGGAGTACAACAAACACCCCCCAACCAAGTACTTAATGGAATAGCACTTCTACTAACAATCTATGTAATGTTTCCAACTGGCCTTGCAATGTATAATGCCGCTAGTGAAGCGATAAAAAAAGAACCCCCACAAGAACTATTTTCAGGGCAATCTGCAGTATATATTATTGATGTTGTCGACCATGCAAAAGAACCTCTAAGAACATTTTTACAGAAAAATACTATTGCCAAACATGAAAAAAGCTTTTATCAAATAGCATATAAGCTTTTCCCTGAACCATATAAATCATCATTAAAAATGACAGATTTCATTGTACTTATACCTTCATTTATAACATCGCAATTAAAAGCAGCTTTTGAAATAGGTGTATTGATATACCTTCCATTTTTTGTAATAGACTTAGTCACATCGAATATTCTTCTTGCAATGGGCATGATGATGTTATCACCACTTACAATTGCGCTTCCAATAAAATTACTATTACTTGTCATGATTGATGGTTGGACAATATTAGTACAAGGACTGGTACTTACATTTAGGTAGAAAAAAATGTTTCAAACTGAGATTTATCAACTAACCTATCAAGCATTATTGTTAATACTAATACTTTCTGGTCCACCTATTGTAATAAGCATGATTTTAGGATTGATGGTAGCTATTTTCCAAGCAGCAACACAAATACAAGAACAAACACTTTCTTTTACTGTTAAGTTATTTGCTGTCATCATTACTTTAATAGTATTAGGAGGATGGTTAGGTGCACAAGTATTGCAATTTGCAAATACTATTTTCACTAGTTTCCCTAGTTGGAAGCCTTAATTCATTTAAGGGAATACAATGACAGACGTTGTAACAGCTACCGACAATTATCTTTCCTTTTTATTAAGTATCACACACGTCACTCCAATGACAGTGCTATCAACATTTTTTCTTACACTATCAAGAATTATTCCAAGTATGGTGTTAGCTCCATTTTTTGGTGCTAAAATACTTCCAGCACCAGTAAAAATGATGCTTAGCATATGTATATGTGCCATACTATTACCAAATGTCTTATTAGTTGCTAAAACTGAAATTCCATTTAACATGTGGTTTATTGGACTTGCAATAAAAGAATTGTTCGTTGGCTTTATCTTAGGGTTTTTAATAACCATCCCATTTTATATAGCGCAATCAGCAGGAAGCTTAATCGATCATATTAGGGGCTCTGCTTCCCTTCAAGTAACAGACCCTACAACAAGCTCACAAACTGGTCCTGTAGGTATATTTTATAATTATGTTCTTATAGCTGTATTTTTCGCTATAGGAGGCCCTTTTTTATATATAGAAGCTATTGCAAAATCTTTTACATTAATTCCAATAACTGAAGTTTTAAACCCCACTTTTTTTTCTATAAATGTCGCATTTTGGAAAAAAATAATAGGCTTAGTACATTATATATTTAGTATAGCCATACAACTAGGCGCCCCTTCTATTATTGGTGTATTAATGGCAGAGATGTTTTTAGGGATAGCTAATAGAATGGCGCCACAAGTACAAATAGTCTTCTTAGGAATATCCCTTAAGTCTTGGGTAGGGCTTGGTCTTCTTGCAGCAGCATGGTATTTTATAATGAGAGAATTAGGCAGAGAATCTATCACCTGGCTTAATATGATAAACCAAACTATTGAGCAAACATCAAAATTAAAATAATTTTATTTAAATAATTTAGACAAAAAAAAAGC
>CAYUWE010000175.1:0-3176 GCA_964448255.1 uncultured bacterium
TTTTCTAGTAACTTTACTTGATAATTATATTTGAGATTACCTGTAACGTGGATTTTCTTAGCATCTATTCCAAGCTGTATAAATTTATCTTTGTAAGATGTGTTTTGCACACAAAAGCAATCGATTAAAGAAAAAAGCTTTTTTGTAAAATATGAAAACTTTTTATATAGAGAAAATGATCTCTTAGACATTTTACCGCTTAAAAGTATGTTTCTTGCTCCGTATTTTTTTGAATAATATAAAAGATGGTACCAAAAGTCAGTTTCACAAAGAAAAACAATGCTTGGTTTTATTTTCTTAAATAGTCTTTTATAGATCCATGAGAAGTCAAATGGTAAATATACATGCTTATTAGCAAAAGGAAGGGATTTTTTTGCTTCCTCAAACCCTGTTTGTGTTGTTGAAGAAACAATGATATATTTGTGTTTAATTTCTTTTGCTATTTTATTGACATAAGCTATAGAGGATTTTATCTCACCTAAGGATACACCATGTATCCAGATTACATTTTTAGTGCCTTCAGGTATGTCAATATTTAATGGTTTTACCCCTAATCTTTCTAAAAGCTTTTCCTTTTTCTTTTTTGAAAAAAGAATTTTTGGAAAAGACAGTAATAAATATAGAAAGATTAAAGCATTATAAATCATTAACTTTTCACTACTATATTAAGTAATTTGCCAGGGATGAAAATAACTTTTATAATTTCACCAGAAAGATATTTTTCTATTCTAGGATGGGTTTTTGCAAATTCTAATAGTTCTTCTTTTGTAGTGTTTTTCGATAAATCTACACTTCCTCTTAATTTACCATTTACTTGCACTACAAATGTTACTTGATCATCCACTAGATATTTTTTATCAACAGTTGGTAGTTGTTCATAGCTAATAGTATGTTTATGTCCTAAATGACGCCATATTTCTTCTGCAATATGTGGTGCAAATGGATAAAGCATCTGAGTAGCCATTTTAACAACTTTTTTTGGAAAAAAATCTAGTTTTACAAAGTTATTTAAAAATTCCATCATGTGAGCAATAGCAGTATTAAACTGCATATTTTCTATCTCTTTTAAAACTACATCGACAAGTCTATGTCCTAAGCGAAGAGCTTCTTCTGAAGTCTTATCAGATACTTTATTAGAAAAAGCCATATCATAGAATCTATTTAAAAACCTTTTACAGCCATTAACAGCATCGGTATTCCAAACTTTCTCCCTGTCAAATGGTCCCATAAACATTTCATATAGGCGCAAAGCATCGGCACCAAATTCCTCTATAATTTCATTTGGAGAAATACCATTTAGTTTGGATTTAGACATCTTTTCAATTTGAAAAGATAATTCTTCATTAGTTTGCTTAGAATAATATTTGCCATCAACTTTTGTAACATCATCTGGATGGATATATCCCCCAGTTTTTATTCTCTTATAAGAAGGTGCTGTTATAACGCCTTGATTACGGTATTTTTGGAAAGGCTCAAGCGTGCTTACAAGGCCACTATCATATAATACCTTATGCCAAAATCTAGCGTATAATAGATGCAATACGGCATGTTCTGTTCCCCCAACATAAAGATCAACATTCATCCAATAATTTTCAGATTTTGATGACCATGCTTCTTTATTATTATGAGGATCACAATAACGAAGGTAATACCAACAAGACCCTGCCCATTGTGGCATGGTATTAGTTTCTCTTTTAGCTTTTTGTTTTGTTTTACTATCGATTATATTTACCCATTCTTTTTTATTGGCTAGTGGGCTTTTCCCTTCTTCTGAAGGCTTATAATCTGTAATCTCAGGTGGTATTAAAGGAAGCTCATCTAATTCTAAACATCGTTTTTTTCCATTTGGAAAATGTAAAATAGGGACAGGCTCTCCCCAGTATCTTTGCCTAGAAAATAGCCAGTCTCTTAGCTTATATGTGGTAGTTTTTTTACCTTTTTTATTTTTCTCTAGCCACTGGATAGTTTTTTCAATTGCTTGTTTTACATTTAACCCATCTATAGAAAAGCTTTTGTATGTGCTATTAATCACTTTTCCATCATCTATCCAAACGCGTTTGCCTTCTAACACTTCGTTTATTATTTCTTCTCTATTGACTTCATCTTTTCCAATTTTAGGTTCATATACTGGAAGGATGGACAAAGAGAATTTCTTTGCAAATTCAAAGTCTCTTTCATCATGTGCTGGAACAGCCATAATACTTCCCGTGCCATAACCCATAAGCACATAATCTGATATCCAAATAGGTATTTTTTTATTTGTTATAGGGTGATAGGCAAAACTTCCTGTCCATACTCCTGTTTTTTCTTTTGAAACATCTGATCTTTCAATATCAGTTTTGTTTTTTGCCTTTTCAATATACTCATCAACTTCTTTTTTATGTTTTTCTGTCGTTATTTTCTTTACTAATGGATGTTCTGGCGCTAACACTAGATAACTAGTCCCACATAATGTGTCTGGCCTTGTTGTAAATACGGTAATTGTTTTATCTGTTACAACTTCGTTAAAATCTATTGTCGCCCCTTCACTTTTACCTATCCAATTTATCTGCAATTTTTTTAAATTTTCTGGCCAATCAACAAGGTCTAAATCATTTATAAGCCTATCTGCATAAGCAGTAATTTTTAATATCCATTGTTTGATTGGTTTTTTTATAACGGGATATCCCCCTTCTATTGATTTTCCATTTTCTACTTCTTCATTAGCTAAAACCGTTCCTAAAGCTGGGCAGTAATTTACTTCCATTTCAGCTTCATAAGCTAATCCTTTTTCATATAATTTGGTAAATATCCACTGTGTCCATTTATAATATTTTGGGTCGCTTGTTGTTACTTCCCTATCCCAATCATAACTAAACCCTAAAGATTGAAGCTGCTCTCTATAAGTATTAATATTTTTTTTAGTTGTAATCGCTGGGTGTGTTCCTGTCCTAATAGCATATTGTTCTGCTGGCAAGCCAAAGCTATCCCATCCGATAGGATGCAAGACATTATACCCTTTTTGCCTCATATATCTTGAATATATATCAGTACCTGTATACCCAGTTACATGGCCAACATGAAGGCCCGCTCCAGAAGGATATGGGAACATATCTAGGACATAACACTTTGGCCTTTTTAAATCGATTTCACATTTATATGTTTTATTATCCTTCCAATATTTCTGCCTTACTATA
>CAYUWE010000176.1:0-3168 GCA_964448255.1 uncultured bacterium
TTAGAATGGTATACTCCACCAGGTAGCGATAAAACTTTATCAAGAGGAATTCCTGGTCATATTATACAAAAAGCTATATCACATACCTCTTCAGATACAAGACTTTCTCCTCAAAGATCTACAGACTTAGAATGGTTCGAAGATGATATTCCTTATGCTACTATTGCACCAATGGCTCATCCAATAACATATACACCTTCAATTACCACCGATACGCAGCTTAGCAAATTTATTCAAGCAACACATGCAGTTAAACATCATAGTTTCATAGAAAAAGATAAAATTGAACCTATCGATACCTCTTCAATAAAAAGCTTTTTTAAAACGTCTTTAAGAGCTAGCAAAGTTTTAAAAGAAAAATATTCTCCAGTATTAATTGGAGGAGACCTTTTTTCAATGCTTTACCTTACTTTCCAAGGCTTTTTAAGCTTAATGCCTTCATTAGCTACTTTAAAATCTATTACCCTGCTTACTTCAGGACTAGGTATAGTAGCTGGATTAATTAACTTAGGTGTTGGATATCTATCACTAAAAGAAGCTATTCAAGCATCAAAAAATAAAGAAGATAAACTGTTAATAAGACGTCTATGGGTTGACGCTATATCATTTTTTGCTCTTGGAGCAGTAATGATATTAGCATCATTAGCACTAAAAATTGCTGCTTTTTCAGCTATAAGTGCTTTTTTCGCTGCAAACCCATGGGTATTACCTTTCCTTTTCTTCATACCAACACTGAATATTCTAATAGAAATATTACCAAGGGTAACATCAATATGGAATAAACAAGACTTCACAGCAAAAATGCAACTAGGTCAATTAACAAAAGATCTAAGAGAAATAAAAAAATTCCCTAAAGACTTACAATCGGCGCAAATATCATCGATCTTTACTGGTTATAAACAAAAAAAATTAGATACTGCCTACTTATCAGCTTGCAAAAAAACTAGAAGAGTATTTCATGGTATATTCCCTTCTTTAGTAAAAGAAAAACTAGAAGTGAAAAAAACACATCCAGGAAATACTGGACTATTTAATTTAGAAGAATTTGAAGAAGCATATCTTCAAGAACAATTAGAACATCCAAATGAAAATAAAAATGGCACAATAGCAAGTGATCGTGCCATTGCAAAATACTTAAAAACTAAAATGGAAATTTTCCAAGGTGAAATGGGCGTTATCGCAGCTATGCAAACATTTAAACTTTTTGAAATGCTTATAGATCTTAAAATTTGTATCAAAGATGAAAATGATAATTCTGCTGAAATTCAAGCTATAACAAAGAAATTGGTAGAAGAAATAATTCCAGATATTGATAAATCAAATAAATCTTGGCATAAAGCTCAAAATGTAAGACTTCTCCAACAAATATTTTACGTAGTAAGCTTTTTAGGTTCTATGGCCGCATTAGCCTTTGCTGGTCCTATTTCATCTATTATTAATGCAGCTAACAATTTTGCAATGGGAGCAGCTAACTTTATACCTCTTATGATGGATATATTCTGGCCTTATAAGAGAAATACTCCTGTAGTCGTTCCAAAAGCTAAAACTCAAGCAATATTAGATGGAAAAGACAATCTTCCAGCCGTTTCACTAATGGCCAAATATAACCTTGAACAGGTAGCCTATTAATTCTCTTTTGGAAAGATAGACATAATTTTAATCAATATCTTTTAGATTCTCAAAATACTCGATATTTCCATTCCAGTCACTATCATGAGTAAACATAGAAGGGAAATTCTTTCTTAGTTTCCTACTTCTATAGTAATAATATGCAAATAGAAAAGGTTGGAAAAGAAATGGCTTTATATCCTTTCTATTAAAAATAATGTCTTTGAAACGGATAAACTTTTTTAACCATTTCGAAAAGGAAGAAGACCTCCACCCATACATAAGCATAGCTGTTGCTATCTGCCTTGTTGTTTTATTATTGGGTTTTATTATCTCATCTAATTCATTACCAAAATATAAATCTATCATCTCTTTTTCAGAAGATAATAAATGAATACCACTAGTAGCTCTAGGATTGCATTCTATAGCATAAAGATTATTCGCTGGAAGCTCCACAAAATCAAACCCAATCTGCCCTGAAAATTTCTCTAATGCTACAAGCTTTTTAACCCATTTAAATATAGCTTCATGCTCAACAGAATGAAACGTTAAACATGAATTGCCATCTATTGAAAATTCAACAGGATATGTAGCATGGGCTTTTATCTTTCCATTATCACATAAACTATATGTGCAATATTTTTTCCCTTCTAACCATTCTTGCGCTATCCATGGACTAGTAAATGAGATGTCAATATCCGATAGGTCTTTATAACTATTTATCTTTTTAATCCTTTGAGAAGCTCTGCAATAACAAGCTTTCAACATAAATGGATAATCTAAAGGAATATTTAGCAAGTCCTCTTTAGATTTTAATAAATATGTATTTGGTGTTTGAAACCCATACATTTCAATTTTCTTTTGAAACAAATACTTATTATTCAAACTTTCTAAAATAGAATAATTGGGAGCTAATACCTTGCAGCTTTTTGGAAATTTCTCTAGCTCTTTAGCTATATAAAATATCTCTTCATAAACAGGTATTACTAAGTCTATGTCGTGATCTTTGATTATCTTAATAATCTTATTGATATATTTTTTTGGTTCAAAACGTGGGCTTGGTACTAAATACTTCTTCTTTAGAGAATTTGAAAAGCTGCAAATATGATATTTTGCAGAGTCTGCAACAAATACTTCTATATCTTCAGAAGAAAATAACCTTGCTAAATCTAATGCAATAAAAGTACTAGCATTAGTAATAAGAACACGTCTTTTATTATCCATAATACCTCATTAATTCTTATTACCATTAAGTTTATTAATAAAACAAACAAAAAAAATGAATTAAAATGCCACTTATGCAATGGTCTTTTTATAGGAGTGTTAAAATAGGCTTATGAGAGTATTAACAGTAACAACTTGGATTAGAGAAATGGGTGGCGGTGCTGGAAGAATCGCAATAGATACTGCTGAGAAGCTAGCAAAGAATGGAATTGAATCATACATAATAATGCCCTCTGATAGGACCTATGATCAAGTAGTTAATGGGGTTACTATTATTAATATCGAAAGTGTAACACTTAAGGATGCTTCGTATCCTAATCTAAGTAAACAATCAAT
>CAYUWE010000177.1:0-3154 GCA_964448255.1 uncultured bacterium
CTAAAAAGTGCTATAATTTGAACACACATATTAATAAAAAAATATGCATAATCTTTTCAAAGAAGACAACAAAAGCTAAAAGAAATATGAAACTTTTTCATAAATACTCTATGCGCTCTTTTCGTTTTCTAAATGCTACACAGTTTCTTGGAGCATTAAATGATAACGTATTTAAGTTAATCGTTATTTTCTTTCTAATCCAAGTAAAAGGCGCTGCTAATACAAATACCATTATAGCTTATGCTGGTGCTATCTTTGTAATACCGTTTATATTTTTTTCCTCTACTGCTGGAATATTAGCAGATAGGCTTAGCAAAAGAAATATTATAGTTGCAATGAAAGTAACTGAAATCGTTGTAATGTCTTTAAGCCTTGTTGCAATATTTTTTAAAACTGAGATCGGAATCTATTTTCTTCTTTTCTTAATGTCTACGCAAAGTACACTATTTGGCCCTTCGAAATATGGTATTATCCCCGAAATCGTTGAAGAAAATAGAATATCCAAAGCTAATGGAACATTAACTTCATTTACGTTCTTAGCTATTATTTTAGGATTTTTCTTAGCTTCATTTATTACTGATATTACAAACAAAAATTTCTACTTAACAGCTTCTTTTTGCATAATTGTTGCAATTGCTGGATTCATTACAAGCTTAGGTATTGAAAAAACTGAAGCTAAACGCTCTACTAAAAAGATTAATCCTATATTTGTTTATGAAATCTATAAGACATTAACTCTATGTTATCAGAGAAAACATCTTCTTCCGTGCGTAATAGCTTCAGGATTCTTTTTATTTATAGGGGGATATGCTCAACTAAATACTATTCCTTTTGCAATGCAGTCTCTCGGATTATCTGATGTTGGCGGCGGTTATCTTTTTTTTTCAACAGCTATTGGAATCGCATTAGGTGCTTACGTTACTGGTAAATTAATTAAGGACAAAATCCATCTTGGAGTCTCTTGTTTTGCCGGCATAATGATGGCATTGTTGTTAATCCTTTTAACCTTTTTTTCAACAATTCTCGCAGTAGTAATTGTATTATTAGTTCTACTTGGATTTTTTGGGGGAATGTTCTTAATTCCAATAGAAACTTTCATTCAAATTAAAAGTCCTGATGTTAGAAGAGGACAAGTTATTGCCGCATCCAACTTTTTAAGTTACTGCGGAGTATTACTTGCATCATTTGCTCTATATTTATTTGGAACAGTATTGCAATTAAGCTCGGCTGTTGGCTTCTTTATAATAGGAATAATTACCTTTGCATTTTACAGTGCTTTAAGTGCCCGTATTTCAGATCAGTTTTTACCCTGGGTTACTGAAAAAATGTTTCTTCCATTCATATCAATTAAAACAACTTCAATACCTCCTCCTAAATCTATTTTAGTATTTCAAAAAGAATCTTGGCTTGAAGCGTTAATGCTATTTTCTGCAATACCTAACCTTCATCTTATTACAATAAAAAACAAATGGTATTCATTTCCTTTCTTCAGTGGATTTATTAGCACTATACATACTCTCAGTAAAAAGCTCTCTCCAGAAGAAAAAAGAGAGAAATTCTTCCAAAAAGCTGAAGACTTAAAAGATAATCAAGCATGTCTATGCTTATTCCTACAAAATCGCTCTGATCTAAATGAAATCCTTCCAACCGAGGATACTGAAAGCTGGAATAAAATATTGTTTATTAGGTCTGAAAAGCACTATATTCCTATGAAATTCTTCGGTATTCCCTATAAAAAAAGGCTATTAGCTATTTCTTTTATCAAAAGAAAGTAATAATAAAATAATTATGTTTTTTACAGACTATAATCGCATAAATCCAATTCAAGCTTACACTTATTGCACTTTAGTAACTTCAACATTGACACAAGAGATTAGAGCAGTACCTAGGTACATATTTAAACATAAAAATGAATTATTGACTGGGGCCATAACAGCAATAACATTAAGAATACTAACACAATTTAATACAATACTAGCCCAAAGAACAATAATTGGTAGAATCTTTCCTCCTTTTGGAGAAATTTTTGTTGATACACTATCTATTTCTACAGTCGCCTTATTTTTAACTAAAGCCATAAGAAAAAATAATAAACCTATATTAATAGGGTCTATGGCCGGAACAGCAGCTATTATTTCGGGGTTATGTTTTGGCTCAAAATTAGGACCACAAGCTGGAATGATTGGAACATTATTGATAAGAATCATAATAGCGATTGCAAATAAGGGATCAATAGGATCAATAAAAGGATTTGGAATTACTGATACAATATCTCTAACAGGGACACTATGGTTAATATATAGAACAGCAAAAAGGATTTTTCAAACACTATATAGAACAGCAATGACTAATTTGCGTTATCAAAGATTAGTAACTTCACATTATGTAGAACTAGCAAATAACGCTACAGCAGCAGTAAATAATACGATTCAAAATTTTTATAATAGTACAGCGCATAATGATTCAAAATCAGCTGGCTTATATGCCCTATTTTATCAATTTGAAATCATTTCTGAAGATATATCAAGGGATAGAGCAATAAAAGAATCACATAAATTTGATAGGGCAAGAGAAAACGTTTTACAAATAGAAAAAATTGGAGATGGGGTATTAGCAGGTGCTTGTTTTTCTATTGTTATATTACTATTCGAAATAATACTTGGATTCTGTGATGCAATAGATAAAGAGTCGTTGAAAAGGGCTAAAGCAAAAGCAAAAAAGCTACCAATAAAAATACCTCCCAATGATCAAAATTTATATTTTTTCGGCGCTATTTTAGTAAACTACATGAAAGAAAATTTAAAAATCGCAGCCATTCAAGATCCAGAAATAAAATCACAAAAAGATTTTTTAGAAGCCATACATAATGTATGGCCCCAAACAACAATTCTTACAATACAAATGTTAACAGAAGAGCTTATTCGATATTGCAATGAGATAACGGATAAAAATATTCCAATATTTTTATGGAACTGCTTAACTCAAAAAATTCAACAACAACCAACATTATTATCAGAGTTAAAAACACTGCACAAAAGTTTCAAAAAAACTATCTAGATCTCAACAAAAAAAGTTTTGCCTTACTAAAAATGATGAATTAACTCCATTAGAAAAAGAAGGTCGCCTTTTGGCGGGTAAGATCCTAGGTATAAAG
>CAYUWE010000178.1:0-3150 GCA_964448255.1 uncultured bacterium
GAAAAAGAAAATTGTTTTTGTTTTGTTGGTCTTGTGTGTGAGAGAAAAAGAACTTATGATAGTATAAAATACTTTATAGATAATTATTCAAAAGATGAAGACTCAAAGATGTATATTGTAGGTCCGTATAAAAATATGAAAGATAATTATGAGTTCTCAAATGATTATGTAAAAAAGTGTTTTGACTTAATAGAACATAATAATTTAAAAGAAAAAATAACTTTTACGGGAAGAATAAGTAAAGAAGAAACACAAAATGTATTTAAAAAATCAAAAGCATTGTTATTCTTTTCATCAAAAGAAGGTATGCCAAATGTTGTTTTGGAGGCAATGGCAAATAATTGTGTACCAATTACAAGTGAACTTGATGGAGTTATACGAGAGATATTTGAAGATAGAAAGCAGGGATTTATTTTGGATGATAGTTTTGAAAGAATTGGTATTAATTTAATAGATAATGTGATTAAAAATAAAGAGCCCTTTTTGTTGATGCAAAATAAATTTAGTATCGATGTTATTGCTGATAGGTATATGTGGATTTATGAAGAGAAAAATTAGTTTAAATTATATATCATTATTTTTTATAATCCCATTTAGTGGGTATTATATTACTAAATTAACTTTGAGTCCTATATATTTTTTTATATTATTTGGTTCATACTTGTCAACAATAATATTTTTCTTATCCAAATCAATTAAATATGATAAAGCAATGATTTTAATATCTTTATTCTTAATATATTTATTAATAACACAGTTAATGTTTACTATACCAAATATCTCAGCATTTATAAATTTTATATTTTCATTAGTTGTTTTTTTAGTCGTTTATATAATACTTCATAAAACTTCTCAATATACGATAATTAATTTATCTGAAAAATTAATCTATTTTTCATTACCATTATTAATATATGAGTCATATTATAGAATTTCTAATCCAGTTTTTTTTGTTGATTTTGCAGAAAAGGGAAGAGATGAATTGGAATTTTATTATTTTAAAATAAATAGTATTATGTATCAAGATTCAAATTTTGTAGCTATTTTTATATTATCTCTTTTTTTCTTTCTATTATATGTGAAGCAGTACACAAGTAAAAAATATTATAAAAGCTTTGTTATTATGTTTTTATTAATTTTTGCTGCATTATCAAGAGCGAGTATATTTTCACTTATACTATTTCTTATTTTGTATCAATTTAGAGCTTTTTTTTATAAATATAGAAAAACAGTCTTTATATTATCAATAAGTTTAATTACTTTTTTAATACCTATATTAATGGAATATAGAACAATAGATGATAGCTTCTCTACAAAATTTGGAATTTTTAAAAGAACTCTTGAATATTTTCTTAATACTTCATCTCTTAATCAATTATTTGGTGTAGGGTTTGGTAATGCTTTTGAAGTTTTAGAAATAGGTGCTCATAATTTTTTTGTAACTTATTTAGTTGAAAGTGGAATAATAGGACTTTTATTTATTTTGATAATATGGGTATATATTTTGATAAAAACACAATATAAAGCAGGAATAGTAATGTTTCCATTTCTACTAAATGGAATGTCGATGGCAAGTGGTGCAATACCCTACCTTTATGTGATGTTTGCTATTGTATTAGTATTGGAATCAAGGAGAAAAAGAATTGAAAAATAACTTAGTATCAGTAATTATCCCTGTTTATAATGTCGAAAAGTATGTAAAAGAAGCTGTAGAAAGTATTTTACACCAAACATATAATAACTTAGAAGTAATTATAATAGACGATAGCTCTAGTGATAATACATACTCTATTGTAGAAAATTTACAAAAAACAGACAATAGAATAAAACTCTATAAAAATTTTAAAAATCTTAAAATTGTTAAAACATTAAATCGTGCATTATCATTAGCAACTGGTGAATATATAGCTCGTATGGATGGGGATGATATTTCAGCACCAGATAGGATAGAAAAAAAAGTTGAATTTTTGCAAGAAAACAAAGAATTTGATTTGTTGGGTTGCAGTATGAATGCTATTGATATAAATGGAAATCAAATAGGTCAAACTGTTCATTACTCAAATCAAAATCTTTTAATTGGAAGCTTAGAATATGTAACACCAGTAAGTCATATATGGATAGCTAGAAAAAGTTTATATGATAATTTAAATGGCTATAGAGAAATACCAGGAGTAGAAGATTATGATTTTTTACTTCGCATGACATCTTCTGGTTTTAAATATACAAATTTAGAAGATTATTTTGGATACTTTGTAAGACTTGGCAGGGATGGAAACACTATAAATAGTTTTGGAATTAGACAAAGAAAAATGCATTCTTATGTATTTAAGCTTTATGAAGAGCGATTAAAAAATCAAAAAGATAGTTTTAGTATTGAGAATCTAAGTAACTATATAAAAACAAGTAATTTTTTAGAGAAAATTCACTCTTTTTCTTCCAAAATTTTATATAAGGCTATCGAGTCAAAAGGTGAAAAAAGATATTTTAGAATGTTTTTTTATCTATTAGCTTCTTTAGTATCACCTTATCAAATAAGCTATTTGATAGATAGATTAAAATATAGAAGTATTATAAGGAAATACAAAAAATGAAAATAGCATTTATTTTACCATCATTAGCCAATAAAGGACCAATTGTCTTTACAAAGTATCTAATCGAAGGATTAAAAGGAAAAGTTGATTGTATAGAAGTTTTTTATTTCAAAAATACTGTTGAGTTAGATTTAGGCGTTACTACAAAGCATATAAGTTTTTTTGAAAAAATTGATTTTGATAATTTTGATGTAATACATACAACTATGATAAAAGCTGATTTGTATTCATGGTGGAATAAAAAAACTATTAGTAAAAAAGCTATTATTTCTATGCATAATTACTTGGTTGAAGATTTAAATTTTCTGTATAAACCTTTTAAGGCTAAAGTTTTTGCACATCTTTGGAAAATGTCATTAAATAGTGCTAATAATAATATTGTTTCTTCAGTAGACCAATTAAATTATTATAAAAAATTACTAGGTATTCAAAAAGATTTTTCATTAATACCTTATGGAATCAATAAAAAAGAACTAAAAGAAATTGACTTAAAAGAAAAAGAATTATTAGAAAATTTAAAAAATAAATATAATGTGATTGGAAGCTGTGGACTTTTAAT
>CAYUWE010000179.1:0-3146 GCA_964448255.1 uncultured bacterium
TCCATAGCAGGAACATATTCATGAAAATATGATATTTCCAATAATAAATTTTCCTTTATAGCTTTTATGATTTCTTCTTTATTCATTTGCTTATTCCAAATTTTTCGAATAAAAATATCATTTATAAAAAGCTATTGTCAATGCATTAAGCAGCAACTTTTAACACAAACGCTATAATAATATTTTTTTGAATTTGAATACGGGTATTTATATTAATTTTTTCTTCTGAAGGAATAAAAAGATTAAAAAAAAGGCTTGACTGTATTTAAAACAGATAACTTTGTTATATTAATTGCACGATAATTTCGTGGGATAAATAAATGGCAAGAGTAGAAAGTCCTTATAGACATTTTTCAATACTTATTCGTAATCGATTGGCAGATATTTTAAATGAGGACGAGGAAGAAGTTAATAGAAAAATAATAAAATGTTTTTTAACCATCACTGCTTCAGCTACAGTTACAGGATGGGTAGCATATCTCTCTTCATCTTTAAATATTGAAGAGACTACCCTATATACAACTGCTGCGCATCTAACTACATCATCTTTTGCTGGGCTATTTTTTTCTGTTGCAAATCATGGAATAAGCTCAATACCACAAATAATCTTAGGAACTGCTGTATCAGTAGCTACTTCTTCAATATTATCTAATAGAACAGTTAACATTATAGCTTGTGCATCAGCAGGATTCGCCGTTAGTTCATTTATAGGAATTTTCCCTATTCAAAGAAATAATTTTGATCCAGAAGAATAATTTTTAGCCTTGTTTTACTAAATATCGTTGCATATGATGCAATAAAGTTAAGAAAAATTATTTTTATGGCCATTAGTAAAGATAAAATCGATAAATTACAGCGTCTTATGAAAGAACTTGGAATAAATGAAAAAGATATTATCGAAAAATTTATTCTAGGTTCTGGTAAAGGCGGTCAAAAAATTAATAAAACCTCTTCTTGCGTATATATAAAACATATTCCAACAGGTATAGAAATAAAATGCCAAAAAGGTAGATCAAGAGAAGTAAATAGATACATAGCAAGACAGATGCTTTGTGAAGAGATAAAAGGAAGAATTTTAAAACTGAAAACAGAAAAACAAAAGCTTATTGAAAAAATACGAAGACAGAAAAAAACAAGATCTAGAAAACAAAAGAAAAAAATGATCGAAGAAAAAAGAAAGTTGTCAGAAAAAAAATCTCTTAGAAAACCCCCTAAAGATGAGGATTATTAATTATAATTCTACCTTCTATCTTCGGTTCAATTTCTTTTCTTTTTCTTAATTCTTCAAAATAAGTTATTTAATTAAATACTCCTCTCAATAACTATTTCTTCTTCTGTTTCATCTATATGTGATACTTTTAATCGTAATTTACTACCTTTTTCTCCAATTAACAACTCATACAGCTCATTTGGTTTCATACCATATGCATCTATCATTTCTTCGTCATTATTAGGTGAAATTGCAATAATAACATCACCCAAGCACAATTGAGGGGATTTATCAGCAGGATAATCAATTAAAAAGCTTTCTATTTGTGGATATGGGTTAGGATCTACTACTTGAATTCCAATAGTATATCTATTAAAAAATTGTTCATTTAAAAATGGCAAAACGTAAGTCAAACAAATTTTACGTAAAAAATGAGTTAAATTAGGAAAAATCAATAACCTAGAATAAACTTGATTATTTAAAATACCTTCATGAAATGCTATAGCTGAATTCAGCCCTCCGATAACATCTAATTGGCCATGAACAAATAGTGTTGGAATAGTAATTTTATCAACATGTTCTATTGCAGATCTATCATATGAATTACCTTTTGATTCTTCAAAATAATTATCTTTAATTTCTTTACAATGATTAGGGATATGCCAATTTTTAAAATCGTAAATTCCACTTTGAAGAATCTGAAATGCTAAGTTTTCATAGCGAACGGCCACCATAGACGCAATTGTTGCTCCTCTACTTATTCCATATATGCCAATTTTTGAATCATCTACGTAATCAAACTTTTTAAAATGATCTAAAACCTTAATAACTCCGTCTTGAGATGTCTGTCCGCTAAAATCTCTAATTCCAATTGAATTGCCAAACCCAGGTACAGAAACTGCAACTGCAACAATTCCCATCTTTGAAATTTCTGTTAAAAAGCCATAATCATAAAATACCTTTCCTCCAGTACTAGTTTCAGGAAACTGATATCCATGAATCAAAAACACACAAGGAAAAGGTCCCTTTCCTTCTGGCTTTTCATAATAATATTCAATTCCATCAACAAACGCTCTTTCGACACAAAAAATATTTGCTGCAAAAAATAAAAATACACCAATAAATTTCATATAACCTCAATAAATTACTTATATTAATAATTTTTACTCAGAAGAATTTGAAATCTTTTTTTTCCTCAAAAGAAGAGTCCAGATAATTAAAATAGCTCCTACAACAAAGGTAATAATAGAACTAAACAACCATTCAAAAGGAGTTAATATCCTATCAAACCCATATAAAAACCTAAAAAATACAACTATACCGTTATAAATCATAAATCCACCTAAGACATATCCTATAAAAGGTAATAGCATTTTTTTAATCATAGATACGCTCCAAAAAAAGCTATGGTATATAACAAAATTTTCTCAAGGATAAAAGCTAATTATTCCATATTTTTGAAAAATCAAATTTCTTTAAAGAATGTGATAACTTACAGATCCTGAAGACACATATAAAAACACATCTACATTGTTTCGGAAAATATTGAATATTTTTTCCCATCTCTTAGAGGATATAACTCTCCAAAAGTATCTTACATCCCTTTTACAACTAAGCTCAGGAATAAATGGAGATAATTTTACATCTGCTTGGACATTTAGATATTCAATTACTTTTTCATATGAAGATTTATCATAATAATCAAAGGGTATCGATAACAAAAACCAAGCTTTTTTTGTTTCATTGCTAATGATACCATCTTCTAGAATCTGTTTTAGTTTTTTCCTTTTTAAAAGGATATTTATCCCCTTTTGTATAGCTACAATAAGTGTTGCTTGTTCTTGAATAACATATTCAGCAAAGATTCTTTCTATCTCTTTATCAAGTCCAATATAATATATTAAATAGTGGATAACATAATAAATTGCCTCTTGGG
>CAYUWE010000180.1:0-3117 GCA_964448255.1 uncultured bacterium
TTTTGGAAAAGTAAAATCTAGTATTTCAGAAGCTATAAATGGCTTTGATGCATCATTAAAAGATGATGTTAACATTTCTTTGGCATTAGCATATTTATTCGATATGATACGTGAAGTAAATAAATTAATAGATATGAATTTACTCGGGAAAAATGAAGCAAAAGATGTTTTAAAAACATTAAAACAAATGGATATTGTATTAGCGGTATTACCTATTGAAGAAGAAAAAGAAATTATTCCAAAAGATGTATTAGCATTGTTTGATAAAAGAAATGAAGCTAGAAAAGAAAAGAATTGGGCTTTAGCAGATACCTTAAGAGAAGAAATATTAAAAAAAGGATATCTTATTGAAGATACAAAAAGCGGTGCAAAACTAAAAAAACAATTAGAGTAGTTATGAAAACTAATTCTACTAGCAACATCAAAAAAATTATCTATTTTCTGTTATTAACATTTCTAATCAGCTGGACTATTTTCCCTATATATTTGTTATGTGGGAACAGTGTAGGTGATGGGAAATTTGTATTTGTACTTTTATATTATAAATTAACACCAATGATATCGGCATTGATATTGCAAAAGCTATATTATAAGAATGAACCTCTACTAAAAGGGCTTTATGTTTCATTTAAGAAAAATATATGGTTTTTAATTGCATGGATAATGCCTATTGTGATCTTTATTGTTTCTATATCTTTTTCTTTAGTATTTCCCGTTAAGGTATTAGAAGATGGACTTTCAGTTGCAACCGTTTTAAATATTATTGGGTTATCTTTAGCTTTTGGAGTTACTATCAATTGTTTTTTTGCTCTAGGTGAAGAATTAGGATTTAGAGGGTTTTTATTTAAGCAATTGTCAAACTTAAGCTTTATATCGAAAACCATTGTTATTGGTATTTTGTGGGGAGTTTGGCATTATCCAATTGCATATTTAGGATATGGTTTTTCATATTCTCCTTTTTTAGAGACTGTTTTTTTAATGTTTTACCTAATATTTTTATCCTATATTTTGAATTACATATTGATAAAAGCAAAATCAATAATAGCTACTTCAATATTTTACGGTACTCTGAATGCAATAAGTGGCTTTAGTATAACTTGGGTTTCTACAAGTAATAATATGTTTTCAGGGATGATAAGTATTTCTGGATTGATATCTTTATTTCTTTTTTCTACTTTAATCACTATTTATGATCGCTTCATTTCAAAAGACCCTATAATTTTTGTGGAGAAGTATGTCGAAGACTATTGATGAGAAATTTTTAATAAAATTATATGAAATAGCAAAAACAAAAGATAACTATGAAGCTGAAATTGATTGCTTAGAAGTAGGTAGAGCCATAGGACAAAGAGAAAAAACAACTAAAACTATAGTTAAATTACTTGCTCAAGCAAATTTTATTAGAAAAATCGATTCTAATATTATCCAACTTACACAAAATGGAATTAGATTAGCTGAAGAATTAATAAATGGTTAATCTTCGCCTTTCATAATTGGGAAGTATAATACGTCTTTAATAGAATGAGCATTAGAAAATAACATAATTAGCCTATCAATACCTATTCCAAAACCACCTGTTGGAGGCATCCCTTGACATATAGCTTCAATAAATTCTTCATCTATTGGATTAGCTTCTTCATCACCTGCTAATTTTTTTCTTTGTTGTTCTTCTAATAATTCTCTTTGTATGACAGGGTCATTTAGTTCGCTATATCCATTAACAAATTCCCCACCTAATATAAAAGATTCAAAACGCTCAACTATTCCCTTATCTTTTTCTTTAATATTTCTATGGAGCTTACAAAGAGGGGTTGTTTCTATTGGATGATCAATTATTTGATGGGGTTCTATTAATTTTTCTTCTACAAGCTCTTCAAAAATATATGAAATGAGTAATCCTCTATTGGCTCTTTTAACTTTCCCTTTTTCTATAGGTGTTTTTTCTAAAATTTCTATCATTTCTTTTTCTGATAACTTATCAACATCGATATTTGCATATTTTTGGATGCTTTCTTTCATAGTCATCCTTTTCCACGGCTTTTTTAAGTCGATAGTTATGTCTTTATCTTTTGTTGCAATAGAAACTTTTGTATCACCAAAAAATTTTAAAGCGATAGTTTCAAAAAGTGTTTCTACAAAATCCATTACATCATTGTAGTCCCAATATGATGCATAAGCTTCAAGCATGGTGAATTCAGGGTTATGTGTTCTATCTATTCCTTCATTTCTAAAAACCTTTCCTATTTCAAAGATTTTTGACATGCCACCAACTATTAATTTTTTTAATGCTATTTCAATAGCGATACGTAAAAACATATCTTGATGAAGAGCATGTAAATGTGAAGTAAAAGGCCTTGCTTGAGCGCCACCATAGCAATTTTGAAGTACTGGGGTTTCTACTTCGATGAATCCTTTTTCATAAAATACTTGTCTTATCAGCTGTGTTATAGAACTTCTTAAATAAAACCTATTTAATGACGTTGACTCTGTAATAAGATCGAGCCATCTTTTTTTATATTTTACTCCTATATCAGCAAGGCCTGAGTGTTTATCAGGCAAGGGTAGAAGAGTTTTACAAAGAAGAGTAATTTTTTTTACATAGATAGTTATTTCACCTTTCTGTGTTCTAAAAATATTACCTTCAACACCGACGAGATCTCCTAGATCAATCATTTTTTCGATGAATTTTATAGGTTTTAACCCATCTTCTTTTGGAACATACCCATCAACTTTTGTTAAATCACGATTAAACATCACTTGGATACGGCCTGTTTCATCTTGTATTTGGCCGAAGGCATTTTTTCCCATAGGGCGAAATAATACCAATCTACCTGCTAATTTAACATTTTTAGTAGCGCCACTAGCAGCATCATCGCTATGACCTATGTCTTTATCCTTAAAAGTTTTTTGTATGGCTTTAGCTGTTTCATCGGGGGAGAATTTATGAGGATATGGATCTACTCCTAAATCCATTATCTCTTTTCTTTTTTTTAAACGATTTTGAAATTCTTCATGTTTATGATATTCAGGAGAAGGGATAGTCATCTTATTTGTTCCTATAACTTTTGATTTTGAAGAAATGAAAAAAATAATATGTAAAGGCCTTAAACACTTAGA
>CAYUWE010000181.1:0-3084 GCA_964448255.1 uncultured bacterium
GACTTTATTTACAAAATCCAAAAAATACTACCAGGATAAAGAAACTACTTAGAGGGATAAAAACGCTGGAGGGTTATTCTCTTAAAAGAGAAGTTGCAGTTTTAGAAAAGGATATTCATTTTGCAAATAAGTTATTAGATAAAGAAATATCGATACTAAAGGCAAAAGGTTTAGCCATCGATGTTAAACGTTTGCAGTTAAAAGCTATATTTGAAGAGTCTTTAGGTAATTTTGATGTTGCTATTTCTTCTTTAGAAGAAATAGTAGAAAAAACAGACTCAGTGAAAATACAATTAGCAACTTTGCTTATGAAACATAAGGATAAAGATAAGCAAAAAGAAGTTTATAGTTTAGTCTCTGGCGTTAATTTCCATAAGAAATATGACGTAGATATTCCTAATTCCCTTTTTCAAGTAAAAGCTGAAATAGAAATGACTTTAGGTAATTACGCTGAAGCTATTGATCATTGTAATACAGTAGTACAATCTTCTGCATTTAAAGAAGAAATGGAAAAAGACCCATCTCAAGTCGCCGTTTATTCATTATTAGGAGATGCATACAAAGCAACAAAGGATTATGAAAATGCATTAATAAATTATGATACCTATTTACGAGTCTATGAAAATGATGTTGACAAGCATGCTAGCAGAGGTTCTTGCTATCTGTTTTTAGAAAGATGGGATTTAGCACAAAGTGATTTTCAAACGTTATTGGATAACGATAACGATTCAACGGCTGGGATGATGGGTATGGCTGTTGTTCATTTTCAAAAAGGTGATGATCTAGCATCAGCAGACCTTTTTGAAAAAGTGCAAGGAAAAGATATTAGCGAAGAACATTCAGATATTTACAAACTCGCAGCTCAGAGATATCAAATTATTAATATTAGAGCTGACACGCTTTTTGAAACTCATCGTGGTTTTAATTTCGTGCAAAATTTACTAAGACCGCTTCCTGAAGATTATGCTGGCGATAGAATGCGTCTTGGTGTGGAGATGGATGCTCTTAGAAGCAATATGGATCTTGCTTTGAGCTTACCAGGAAGACTGAGAAGAGTAGACCCTTATTTGAATCAAAATCCTAGTACAAATATGGGTCTTTTGAGTTTTCAAGATGTAGGAAACTTATAGTATAATAGAGCAAATTAATTTTAAAATGAGGAAAATATGGCAACACGAGTAGGAAAACAGCAATCAGAAAATATATCACAAGAAATGGTCTGCAATTGGATCAATACAGGAGCTAATGTAACCCAATCACTTACAAATGTTGCTAGTACAATTCATCAGATTTATAAGCACAAGCCAAATTTAAATGCGCAAAACTCTGCAAGTGATTTGTCTGCTATGAGAGATACTGTTCAAAATATGGATACAAGTGGTTGTCCATCATCTTTAAAAGATAGAATAGAAAGTTTGGATGCAGCTATTTTTGCTACCGGTTGCGTTAAACTAGCAAGCACTATAGAACAAATTTGGCACCGTCAAGAACAATTGGATGAACAGAAAAGATTTCATAAAGAGATGTATCAGTTGCAAGAAGAAACGATACAAGAAGCTAGGGAGCAACATGCCCAGGAGGCTACAGCAACAGCTTTAGCTTATCTGCAAAGAAATCATGTAGAAGAATTATCAGAACTATTTGAAGAGGCAAGGTGCAATATGTCTATCAATGCGATTCCTTGTGCTATTGATATTTATACAACAGCATTACAGCGCATTGATTTTATGATTAATGATAATGAAAGAACTATAAATTCTTTACAAAGTGAAATATCCCAATTGCCAAAAACGTCCTTAGATAGAAAAGCGAAACAACTTGCTTTAGAAGCAAAAATTGCATCATTGAGACAGGAAAGAAGATTAAAGTTTCAGTTTGTTTATAATAGAGCATTAGCTTATTTACTCAGCTGGAAGTATGAAAATGCAGCACAAGATTATACACAAGCTATTGCATTGGACAATGAAAATATGCAAGGAATGGATACTTCTATCAGTTCCTCCAATTATCAGATTTTTGTGTTTAGAGCAATAGCAGCGCTTCGAGGACGCCTTTTTAAATGGTCTGCTATATCTGATCTTCAACAGGCCATATCACTTAATCCTTTTGATAGGTCTTTAGCCGGTAGATTACAATTTGCTTTGGGCAATTATCAAAGTGCTATAGACATTCTAGAACCATTATTAGAAAAGCTTGATACAAAACAAAGTTTTATAAGAGAAGAACTCTTTGAATTGATTGGCGACGCCTATTTACAATTACAAAACTACGAAAAGGCTATTCATTTTTATTATAATTCATGTCAATTACTTAGCCATATTCCTTCTCATAATGGAAAATGGGAGAGTATGTTTTGTAAAATGGGTGATGTTTATGCTATGCAGAATAAGACAAAAGAGGCTTTGCTTTGTTATAAAAGGGCAAATGCGAAAAATCCAAATAATCCATTAATGCATATGCAAGAAGCATCTCAAGGAAATCTTAAATGGCAGTATGCTATTGGTATGTTTTATTTAACAGGATCTGAAGTTATACCAAAAGATTATCAAAAAGGTATTTTTTGGTTGAGTAAAGTAATAGAAACTCAATCTATTGATAGTGAAACTAGAGCGTTGGTAGTTGATGCAGCTAATTGCGTGGGAATGATTTATTTGCATGGAAATTCACAAATCCAAATGTCCACCTCAGATGCATTAAGGTGTTTGCTTATAGTAGCAAATAGCGATTCTTCAGAAAAACAAATAGAGGCAGCATATGAAGTAGGACTTATATATAAAAATGGGGCATGGGGTATAGAAGCTTCTCCTCAAGATGCTATAGTACAACTAAAAAAAGCAGCTGATTCTTCAAATATCACTAGATATAAACAAATTAATGCATGCTTGTTTTTGGGATCATTGTTCTTATTAACAAATAATTTAGGTGATGCTAGGACTTATGCACAAAGAGCATTAGTTAGTGGAAGATCTGAAGCAAAAAAAGAGTTTATTTCTGCTACATATCAAATAGCTGAAAGCTTTCAAGATAAAACTCATGTTATTGCCAATTATAAAGAGGCAAGTGATTTGGGAAGCGGACAAGCAA
>CAYUWE010000182.1:0-3073 GCA_964448255.1 uncultured bacterium
TTAAGTAAATAATGACTAGATACTTTAGATATTCCATATATACTTTTTGGATTAAATGCTGTATTTTCTGTTTGAGGTGATTCATCAGGTTCTCCAAACATTTCACTACTACCTGCAAAATAAAATTTACACTCTTTTTTAACTTCTCGAATTGTTGAAAGTAAATAGTGAGTTGAATTAAAGTTATTATTCATAGTTTGAAATTCATCATTAAATGAGTAGTTTACAAAACTAGAAGCTGATAAATGATAGCACTCATCTGGCAATACTTTTGAAAATATTTTATATATAGTCAAATGATCATTTAAACTACCTTCGTGCAAATGCAATCTATCTTTAATATACTTGATATTTTCTAGTTTTTCGATATCCTCGAAGGACTCTCTTCTTACAAGTCCATGCACTTCATAACCTTTAGTTAATAACAACTCAGCAAGATAACTTCCATCTTGTCCTGTGATACCTGTAATTATTGCTTTTTTCATTTATCAAACTTCCTTTTATACACTTCTTCATAAAACTTCATTGTTTCTTCAAAACATTTATCCCAAGTAAACTTTTGAGCCTGAATAAATCCTTTTTGAATTAGATCTTCTCTTGTATTATCTTTTTCAATTGTTTTAATAGACTTTACAAAATTTTCTACATATATATCGTTTACTAAAATTGCAGCATCTCCTGCAACTTCAGGTATAGAAGAAAAGTTTGTACTCACAACGGGACATCCTGCTCTCATAGCCTCTAAAATAGGTATCCCAAAACCTTCATAACTCGATGGATATAGTAAACAAAATGATAAGTTGTAAAGTATATTTAACTCATCAGAACTAATTCCTAGAAAATGATAAAATTTTCCATTTATATTTGCATCTATTAATTTCTGTTCATCTTCGCTAATCTCTCCAGCACCAACACTTATTAATATATATTCTTCTAATTGAGATACAGTTTCAACAGCTAATGAGAAATTTTTATATCTACTTTTCCTATCACCAACATACAGTATGATTTTTTTATTTTTTAATTTCTCAAACTTACTATTAGATAACTTATCTGATAAATTTTCAATTTTATGAAACTCTTCCCCTGCACTGATATAAATAGTTTTGACTTTTTCTTTATTTGTTTTTGGTAAAAACTTAAATAGATCATTTTTTGTACTATCTGATATACATATTACACCCTCAGCATTTTTGATAGCTAAATTTTTTTGCCGACTATGAATAAGCTTTGCCAAGCCATTTCTATAATATTCATAAGTGAAGTCATATACTGTAACAATTTTGACAATATCTTTTTGAATAGATGTTCTAAAATAACTACTATGAAAGATTGATTTTGATGGTAACTTTTTTAAAAATGGTAAATATCTTAAAATTTTAAAACTTATACTACTTTCCTGTTTGGTAACAATATCTATCTCTTTTCTAAATATATTATTATTCTGAGACTCATAAAAATCAACATTTTCTTTTTTTATGATTCTTTTTATAAGTTCTGTCCAATAGATGGATATACCCCCCGCTTTTTGTAGTGAATATATTATGTTGTCATATATTATTTTCATACTACTTTTATCCTTAACTTTGTTACTTTGATTATCAATAAATAATACACCAAATAGACAAGTGTAAAAAACTGATTAAAATACATATTTACTGATGAAGTAAATATGGCATATACCCAAAATGATGAAAAAAGATACAATGCTAAATTATTTGAAAGTAAAATATATCTGGAGATATACCCCAAAAACATAGTATAAAGATAACCAAGATAACCAAAGTCCACATATGCCACCATGTAGTACCCAAATGTATTAAATCCACCTGCAGATCGTTCTCCAACATTTGCAACAAAAAACTCATGATCTTTCATCTGAAGTAAATTTGACAAAGGAGATAAAAAGCTCAAAACTCCATATTTATAATCTTCACTATACCAGCTGACAACATCACGAATATTTTCTAATGGTGTTGCAAAATATAAATATATCCATGCAAAAGGCAAAGACCACAATGGCCAATCTTTCATACCACCTATTTCAAGCAACATTCCCATTTCATCAGAAGTTCTTATTGTTCCTAGTAAAACAATTAAACCAAGTAAAAATATGATAAGCAGAAAAATCTTATTCCATGTCAATCTAACATTATTTTCTCTGAAATATATAAACAGTACTGTAAATATCTGTGCCATCAAAACAGCTCTTGCCAACTGCACTAAAAATAAAAGTGATATTACAAAAATCAAAAAATATATCATTTTTCTTTTATATTTATAATGTTCTGCAATATAAGCAAACACACCACTTATTGCTATTCCTGCAACAACTAAATAGTGTACAAAATTTGTTGGGAATGTATAGTAAGCCAATAATTTATTTACCGCAAAAATAGGCATTACCCAAGATGATTGACTTAACTCATAAGTAAATGCTAAACAAAAGATAAAAAACCCCATAAGATTTAATCTATACAACCTTTTATAGTTTATTGCTCCAAAAGTAACATTTTCTTGCTTATCTCTATTTTTAAAAAAATGTAGCATATAGCCTAAAATAAAACCAAATGTATAGGTAAGTACTAGTATAAAAAAATTATATTCCATTGGTTTCAAAAGTGTAGATTGAAATGAAAGAAAAAAAATCAATGATAATAAATGAATATTTACAAAAAGCCAGACTAAATCAAATTTTCTTTTTATATACATATAATTAAATAGCACTAGAAAACTTACTAATGCAACATTAATAATTGGTCCACTATATTGATCAATCATCTTTTACCTTGCAAATAACAAACAAGTTTTGACGGAAGAATCTTTTTAATTAAATCTATTAAAAATATTTTTACAAACAATCTATAAAAATAAAACCGATTTGACAAAGTATTATTTCTTGATAACACAATTTTTTTTGATTCTTTTATACTATTGATTCTTTTTATATCAGATACACCACCATTTGTTATTCTAGAAACTATTAAATCAATATACAAAAATCGAGCATGATTCATATAGGAATTGTAAATAAAGTTATAGTCAGCCGCAGATTTATATGATGAATCAAATT
>CAYUWE010000183.1:0-3046 GCA_964448255.1 uncultured bacterium
GTTTTACCTAGTCCCATATCATCACATAATAGGCCTGATAGTTGATTGTTATATAAAAACCACAGCCAATGAAGGCCTATTTCTTGGTATGGCCTTAATGTTGCTTTTAGCGCATCTATATGTATAGGAGTGTCAGTTTCAAAACTATTTAGCTCATCTAACAATTTCTTAATTTTTCTATCTTCTTTGCTATTTGTTTTAGGCTCTTGTATTTTTTCAAAAACACAAAGACGTATCCATTCAAGCATATTTAATCGTATTAATTTTTTTGTGCGATGAAGCCTTTGTTTTTTTAAATGCAAAAGCCAATTAAATCTTGGTTGTAATAAATCAATTAACCCTGCATCTGAAAAATAATATTTCTTTTTCTCTTGCAAAGCTCTCCATATTTCAGTCGCGCTAACTTCCCCTAATTTCGATGAATATATAAGATCTAATAAGATATAATTTCCTGAACGTTTCTTCTCTTTAGAAATAGACTTGATACTTAAAAAAAGCTCTTCTGGCCTTAACAACCTTTTATCTATTGATAGAGCAAATCTCTTTAGCCTTTCTAATTCTGCTTTTAAAAAATAATTCTCTTCTTCTTTAGATATTACTATTTCTTTTCTATATTTTTCTGGGAGTTTCATCGTTTGTGGAATGATGAAAAAGCCTTTATTTTTTATATAAATGTAATTTTCTAAAAAAATTAAATCGGAAATAACATATCCCTCATTAAACTCGATTTTTGGAGCTACAATAATATTCATATCATTATTAAATGTGATATGAAGACCGATTATTTTTATTGGCTCATCGGAAGTGAAAAAATTTTCTACTTGTTCTAATTCTTCTCTATTTTCATCAATAAATATGGATAGTTTCCCTTTAGGAATACAAAGACCAACTTGAAGGGGCAGCAAATTTTTTGCTGCACTTTTCATATAAAATCCCTTCTCTTTAATATATACCCATTCACCAAAATCTATATATTTATCTATTCCTATAGGAATATCTAATTTTGAGTGAAAACAAAGCTCTTTTCCATCAAAAATATAAGTTAGATTCGAATGAATGGTTCCAAAATGTGTTTGAAAACCTTCAAATTGATGTAGCCACGTTCTATGATGAGAAATAAAATCAGAAATTTTTTCTTTATTTATAACTATACTTTTCTCTTTAAAATGGCCTTTTTCAACTTCAAAAAAACCTTTTTTTGGTAAATATGCCCAAGTAGAAAAGTACGCAGCATTTTCTTGATTTAAATCATTTTTTTCAAATAAATAACTTTCTATGTGAAGGCTATTTTCATTATCAAGGTAAAGATCATATTTTATGGATATTGGATCGTTATTAATTTTGGCATTAGTTAAAAATTTTTGAAATGTATTGGTATAAGTTGATAGAGCAAAAGCAATATTTTCCTTTTGTATTGTATCTTTTTCAAAAATTGGATCTAAAGAAGAAGAAAAAAAGCCTTTTTTAGAAAGATATGTCCAATTACCAACAACAATCCCTTTTATTGGTTTTTCTAAAACATCTTTTTTCTTTAGTACTAGAAACTTTTGTTTTTCTTCTATGTATTCTATTTTTTCTATTACTTGATCTTCATAGTCATACGCTGATAGTTCTGAAGTAACACTATCTAAAGTAGGGATAATTAAACTCCAATCATCTTTAAAAATATGGAATTTAACAATGACTTGATCAAATGAAATAACTATCTCATTAGGTAATTTGTTCTCTTGGGCTTTATAAGTAATTTTATATTTTTTACCCTCGTCTTGTAGTAAAAATAACCATTTAGCAATATCAGAAAAAAATGACAGCTCATAGCGAAGTTGATGCGTTGCCTTTCCCTCTTTCCAAAGGGTTATTTCCTCTACAGAAAGGTTAGAAAATTTTAATGATGTCTCTTCTGTTTCTTTTATCCTTTTTTCTATTATCTCTTTTATCTTTTCTATCGCATTATTCGTTTTGGCCTCTATAGAAAATAGCGTCTTATTATTTTTTGAAAAATAATATTTACCTTCTTTTGTCTTTGTTAATAGCTTTGTTTCATAGCCTATATTTTTGCTTGCCACAAGACATAAGCTATTCCATAAAGACTTTCGAAATCATACATGCAAAGCTTTATTTTGCTTATGGCATATCCTCATATAAGAACAACAAAGATGAACACACCCTCCTTTTTTTTCTGATTCTTTACATGTACAAAAAGAATCAAAAACATTTCCTTCATCATCAATCTGCAAAAACGGCCATAGAGGAGAATCTTTTTCAGTAGGATCTACCACTTCGACTTCATAAGTATTTTCAGAAAAAATAATTTCCTTAACCTTTTTTGTTTCCAAAAAAGTTAAAGCTTTTTTCTCATATGGCTTTAGAAATTCTGGTATCATATCTTCTTCTATTTATTAACATTTAATATAACAATTATTTAGAAGTTACAATAATTATTATGAGAAAATTTTAACTTCACCAGAATATACTAAAGAAGCATCTCCAATCATCTGCACTTTAGTTATTTGATCATTTTTTTTTGATAATTCAATAACTATTTCTCCGTGTGGAAAACAAATAGTTATTGGACTAGATATGTTATATTTATTATGAGAGGCAATAGCTGTTGCAATAGCTCCAGTACCACAAGCTAAGGTTAAATTTTCCACTCCTTTTTCATATGTCTGAGCATATACTTTTTCATGTGCTATTTTTACAAAATTTACATTAACTCCCTTTGGAGAAAATGCTTTGTGATATCGAAGTTCTTTTCCCCATTTCACCTTATCAATTTTTTCAAGTGAAGAAACAAAATATACAATATGAGATACCCCTGAAAAAATATAAAATACTTCGATTTCTTTATCGAAAATTGAAAGTTGCAATTTGTCATCAATTATTTTTGGTGGAAGGAAATATAGATGGACTTTGTCTTTTATTATTTCCCCTTGAATTATTTCTTGTTTGGTTTCAATACAATATTTTTTTCTATCAATATTTAATTCATCTAAAAATTTAAAAAGACACCTTAGAGCATTGCCACAACTACTTGCTTCTGACC
>CAYUWE010000184.1:0-3040 GCA_964448255.1 uncultured bacterium
ATTTTAGCGCCAAAACTGGAAATTTTAGATTATTTTTAGCTTTTATTAACGATTAAAACTATCAAAAACGTTAAAATATTGAAATTAATTAATATTTTAACGCTTTTGTTGACAAAACCGTTAAGAAAGCTAAGGCTAAACGACCAACTATTGAGGCTTTTTTAGAAAAAGGACAATGGAAAATTGTGTTTTCTTAGAATTAAGGAATATCTTTTTCTATTTTAAATCATAATTTTGTGTGGATATGGGATATTTGTCCTCATAATCACTTGCAAAAAACCATTTTCCTTCATTAGTGCGATAGCTTTTTATATGAATGGGGTTCCAATTGAAAATTCCATTACGAGATACGTAATTTATGTAAGATAATTTTGAGTCTACTTTTTGTCCGTTAAGAAAATAGTTTTCCCAGATATTTTGATAGACATTCCATTTTAAAAGGCCTGCCCATACGAAATTTCCTATTTGATATGCTACGGCAGCGCTTTCGGGTAGAGTATAAACATTACCCAATATTCGTTTGTTAAATTCAACTATGTTTTCAGTATGTGGATCATGAGAATAAATAAACCAATATCCACCATGGTCAGGGCCATTGCGTTTAGGAGTATACCACGTAGATACTAAGGCTGCAGCAGGTAATGCAGTTTTATAGCGATTTTGTAGGTTATTCCAAGTAAAATTATCATTATGGAGAATCATTTGACCAACTTGAAATGCGAAATCATATAAGAAAGCAACCCCATAGGAAATAGAGTAGTTAAAATCGGGGATTTTATTTTCTAAAATTTCGTAAAGGCGTTTATAAAGAGAATTACATCGAGTTGTATAATCAATAATTGATGGAACAACTACAGTAGCAACACGTTCAGGTGGAAAAGCATCTTTTAGATTTGAACAGGAATCGGTACAGATTAATTCAATTTTATTGTCTAAAACTTTTTCGCATTCTATCGCCTCATCAGTATATCCCGTAAAAATTAATACAGGTTTTTGTGAGCCTTTTAGATATGGATTTACTTTTTTTTCTGTTTGATCCTTTATTGTATTTTTATCAAATGCAAAGCATGCATGAGAAAGGCCTTGTTTAGTTAAAAAAAGTTTTGAGTTCATCGCGATATGCTTGACTATAAGAATCATTTGGTCGAAATAATATTGCGGCTTTATCGTATTGTTTTCTTTGAATAAACATACAAATTGCCTGGCCACCATAATTATCGTTATGTACTAATTGGAGTACATTATGCCATTTTGATGCTTGTGCTGATGTTGAAATTGGGCTGACACATAAAATATTTCTATTTTTATTTTGTATGATATCTTTTGCTATTCTTAAATGTTCACTGGTAAAACCTGCGATAATGAGGATCTTTTTATCATTCCATAACCATTTGGGATGTTTTGAAAGAAATTTTTCGATTTGTGTTTTTAAGGATTTATTAGCTTCCCAGGGATCGTTAGGAATAGATATGAAATTTGTCTTTATTTTTTGTGCGCCTGCATCTTCTATCCCTATTTTCCAAGTTTCGGGAAATCCAAGATATAGCTGAGTATAAGGGGATTCTTTTAATTCTGAAGGCTCAAAAAAACCGATTAGATAACGTTGAGAACGTTGCCAGAAAAAACCACTGATAACGAAAATTATAATAATAATTGGTATTATCCAGAATAATTTTTTCATAGCAATATCCCTCAAGTAAAAATATGTATAAAATAGACATTCTACAAAAAATTTCTTTTAATAATATTTTTTTTTGACTGCTTTTAAAGTAAATCAGGCTTTTTTATTACAAGAGTGAATAATGGAGATAATTTCTTCAGGAGTGTCAGCTACTGAAAAGAAACGCATTTCTGATTTATATAAACATCCAGTTTTTACAACATAATCGTTTAACCAATTAATAAGCCCTTTCCAAAATTTTTTGCCTACGAGTATCACTGGAAATTTATCTATATGACCATTTTGAATAAGACTTATAGTTACAAAAAGTTCATCTAATGTTCCAAGGCCTCCAGGCAAAATTACAAATGCTTGAGAGTATTTTAAAAACATGATTTTTCTAGAAAAAAAGTATCTAAATTCAAGCAAGATATCTAAGTGTTTATTTGGTTTTTGAATCTCTGGAATAATTATATTAAAACCAATTGATTTGCCTTTTGCTTTTTTTGCTGCTTTATTTGCAGCTTCCATAATGCCAGGACCGGCTCCTGTAATTATTGCATAACCTTCTTTGCTTAATAGATATGCAGTTTCATTAGCTATTTTGTAATATTTATTTCCTTGTTTAAGACGAGAAGATCCAAAAAAAGAAATAGCTTTTTTTATTTGTGCGAGTTCTTTGAATTCTGTTTCATATTCTTCTTTTATTAAAGGGATATCTAGGAGATTTTTTTTTACAAAGTGATTCTTTTTTACCATTTAGGGCCTGCTTTTTTATCTTGCAAATGTATTTAATTATATTCCTCTAATTAAACTCTATAATAAACAAAACTTTTGAAAGTCAATAAAGATCGTTAAATAGCAATAATGTTTTACTTGCATTTCAATGTTTATAATCAATAAGCTTATTTAGTTTTTTTTAATTGTTGAAAATAAAGATTAACAAAATATTTTGTTCATTTTGAATGTGGTATGGGATTAATTGTGGCACCTTTTATAAAGTCACATAAAATACCTTTCGGTCTTATTGGTCAATTTCCTGCAATAAAGGTTGGAAGAAGTTTTTAAATATATTTGAACATATTTAACAATTCCTTTAACATTTTTTGAAAAAATTTTTTTAGGAGTAGAAAAATGGGTTCATTTTGCTCATCTTGTGGTATGCCAATGAAAAATAAAGAAGATCATGCTTTAAGTGATGAAACTAAAGATTATTGTAAATATTGTGCTGATGAAAATGGAAATTTAAGATCTTATGATGAAGTATTAGAGAATTGGTCAAATTTTATTGTTAAATCAGAAGATATCTCAAAAGAAGAAGCGGTTAGACAAGTAAAAAAGCAAATGGAAAAACTTTCAGCTTGGAAATCTAAATAATAA
>CAYUWE010000185.1:0-3033 GCA_964448255.1 uncultured bacterium
ATTTTTTCTATTGGCATATTATATATTAACAAAGGTAAGCCGAAGGAAAAAAGCTCATTAGTATTTCTTGGGGTATAACCATTAGTTACTTCATATAATAGACCTGAGCAATCGACTCCTTTCATTATCCAGGTATTTAGAATAGTATCTTGCAATGGGTATTTTGGCTGATAGTAGTTTAGAAGTTTGGAAATACCCCGACTCCAATTACCTCCCCATATATAAGGTATACCGACTAGGTTTCGTAATCTTTTAATAATAGTTTCCTTATCTGGTTTAGGTATTGGCTTATTGATAGGGTTTATATCAGTGACGAAACGGCTATCAATATAAAGGGGTGATATGGGATATTTTGGTGTTTTCACCTTATATATATTATAGGTGTTGTGGTTATAGGTTTGTAAGATTTCAAAAGGAGTATATTTAAGAGCTACAAATTCAAAAGCTCTAACATGTCCTTTTTCGTCTATTTGTAATCTTTTTCCAAAGACTGACAAGAAGTCTTTAGTATTCAATACTGGTGTTGGGCCTTTTGCAAAAACGAATTTTTTCATAAATGAGAAAAGCATAAATAATATATAACCTTAATAATACAAAGGCAGGATTGATGCATAGGGTTCTTGTTATTTTTATAGTTTTAGCTAGCTTTATTGGTTGTAAATCGAATGATTCAAAGATAGAAACTGAAGAGCAACTTCTAAGGATAAATATATGTGATGACCCATATAACTTAGATCCAAAAAAAATAAGAAGGTTGAATGATGTTAATATAGTTGGCTTGTTATTTGATGGGTTGTTAAGAAAAGATAAAGAAGGTGTGCTTCAATTATCTCTTGCTAAAGAGATGATCATTTCATCTGATCAGAAAAAATATACATTTATTCTTAAAGACAGTTATTGGTCAAATCATGAAAAAGTAACTTCATATGATTTTGCGTATACATGGAAAAAGATTTTATCTAAGGATTTTCCATCACCCATGTCTTATCAATTTTATGTTATTAAAAATGCAAAAGAAATAAAGGAAGGGCATTTATCTATTGATGAGCTTGGTATAACAACTCCTGATGAAAAAACTTTAGTAATAGAATTAGAAAATCCTACTCCTTATTTTTTAGAAGTTTTATCCCTCCCATTTTTTTACCCAACAAGCAAACATAATGAAGAGTTATTTCCTAATTGGTCTAATACAATAGATCATTTTATTTCTAACGGACCCTTTAATTTGGATAGATGGGGGCATAATAAGGAAATGGTTTTGAAGAAAAGCGATACTTATTGGGACGGGGAAAATGTGAAACTATCAAAAATTATTATGAAGATGGTTGATGTAGAAGTTGAACATTCCTTGTATGAATTAAATGAATTAGATTGGGCAGGTTCTCCTTTATCTTGGCTACCTAATGAAATGGGGAAAAATATATCCATTTTGAGTAAGCCATATTATGGTACATATTTTATTCGAATAAATGTTCAACGGTTTAATGGGGAAAATGATTTTCTTAATAAAGAGATTAGAAAGGCCTTAGCTTTTTCAATAAATAGGAAAGATATAGTTGAACATATTTTAAATGATAATCAGCAGATTGTTGCAACGACATTGGTACCTGAAAAGAATATTTCAATGATTGAAGATAGTAATATAGCTGTAGCAAAAAATGTGTTGGAAAAAGGTAAAGAAAAGATAAAAGGTAATTTACCTGCTTTTACCTTATCATATTATAATAATGAGAAAAATCACCTTATTGCTCAGACACTGCAAAGACAATGGAAGGAATTAGGGATTGAATTAAAATTGCAAGCTGTTGAAATGAAGGCATATTATGAGAAAATAAAAAAGCAGGATTATGAACTTGCCATGTCATCTTGGATAGCAGATTTTCCTGATGCTATAAATTTTTTAGAAGTATTTAATAAAAGAGACAACGGGATAAATAATACTGGATGGGAAAACGAAGAATATCTTTCATTGTTATCACAAGCAAAAGAAGAAGCAGATTTATCTAAAAGAGAAAAGACGTTGCTTGCAGCTGAAAAAATATTGTTAGATGAAGTTCCCATAATACCTTTATTTCGGTTAACGATGAAATACTTGAAAAAAAATGAATTAAAAAATGTAAATTTATCTTCTCTTGGGCATATTGATTTTAAATATGCATATTTTGAGAAAGGGAATAATTTATGAAAAAGATATGTTTATCAATTTTTCTTTTAGTCTTAAGTTTTTTGTATTCACAAAATTCTTCTCTTAACATGTTTGGATCTTCCGTAATACTTTATAATGATACTCCTTATGAATTAATTGCAATTGTTGAAGGTGCTGACGGATCGTTTTTAGGACAACAAACTATTCTTCCTGGCACTCAGGTAACATGGTCAAAAGATCTCTCTGCAATACCATTAAAAACACCGGATAAACCTAGTGTTTCTCTAACTCCTTTTCGTGTTATTTGGAAGTGTCCTCATGGAGGATATTTTTCATTATGTAGTAATGCTCCAGCAGGAGGAATGGTGCAAGCAACATTATGTCCTGGAAATCATTATTGCAATCCAAAACCTAAGAAAGAAAAGCAACCACAATGTCCTCCATGTCCTCCTTGTGAAAAACCTGCTAAAACAAAAGAATCTTCTCAAGAGAAAGGTCATGAGGGTCAATAGGTAAGTTACTATTATAGTACTGAATGGAAAATCCTATACCTATAGTATGATTAGAATAATTTTGTAGAAATCTATCATAATATCCCTTTCCATATCCTAAGCGGTGATTATTTTTATCAAATACTAACCCTGGTACAAACACACAAGGAATTAAATTTAACTCAATTTTTTCACATTTTTTTGGATCGGGCTCTAATATGGAAAAAGTTGGATTTTCGATTAAATCGTTATATAGATTTCTAACTAGATAAGGTTGTAAATTATTTTCTTCTATGCGTGGCAATATTAATTTGTTTTGCTTTGATAAAAAGAGGTTAAATGGCCATAGGTTAATTTCATTTGGCAGGCTTGCAAAAGAACAAACTAAAGAATACT
>CAYUWE010000186.1:0-3008 GCA_964448255.1 uncultured bacterium
ATCATAATGTTATTAATAATTAAATAGTTAAAATTTTAATTATACAGTTATAATAAAAACGCAAAGTAATTATTTTAATGATTATTAATATGTGACTTATATTCGTTTTGAATCTTTATTAGAGTATTTGTGAAAAATAGAGAATATTTTGGGTCTATTTGACCAAATATTATCTCAAAAGCTCTTATAATAGCACTACCAGTGAATAATATCGGGAATAATATTATTCCAATAGCCCAAGTAAGAAGTCCTGGTATTAATGCAATAATAGATGATGCTATGTTTTTGCTTTGAGAATCTATTTTGAATATGGATAAAGTACTGTAGAAACCTAAATTAAATGAGGATTTTTGATAGTTGTATTCTGGGTTATTTGTATAAATTTTCTCTAAGATGTCTTTAATTGGGATACGTGAAATGATATTTGTTTCGCTAGAGTGTTTATTATCTGTAAGATAAAGAGATTTAGCAAATTTAAAATTTGGCCTTACTGGGGTAATTTTGGGACCCATTGAGCTGAGCCTCCCACTATCTTTGCTAATAGTCTCATGTAATTCAATTGAATGCATATTAATTAAGGTGTTTTTGTTTAGTTTTAAAATAATATTATACACTAAATAATAATTTTTTTAAATCTATATAATAAGGTCTTTATTTATAAAGACTTAAAATCTAAGAGCCTGACTATACTATATTTAAGCCGTTAATAATAAGTAGATTGCGAATATATGGCAAAAACTATACAACCCTAAGAAATTAGGGTTGTATAGGGAGAAATATGAAATTTTTTATAGGATCTCAATTAACTGGATATCAAAGGTTATGTCTTTCCCAGCTAATGGGTGATTAGCATCAAAAGTAACCTTATCATTATTTAAATCTGTTACAGTAACTAATATTAAAGAACCATCAGGTTGTTCTACTTGCAGCTGTTGTCCTACTTCTAATTTTAGATCAGAAGGTAGATCTGTACGTTTAATACTTGAAACAAGATCCTTAAGATAAGGTCCAAATGCTTTTTTTGCAGGAATATTTATAGTTTTTTTATCTCCTGCTTGCATGCCGATTATAGCTTCTTCAAAAGCTGGTATTATTTCTTCTTTTCCTAGAGTAAATTGTAGAGGATCTACCTGGGATGTAGAATCGAAAATTGTTTCGCCTTCTGTTTTAGCAATATAATGAACCTTTACTGTATCACCTTGTTTTGCTTCTCCCATTTATTCCTCCTTGTTTCAATCTAGAAAAAAATTCTTGTTTATAATTCTCATTTAGTTGGGATGAATAATTTAGTCAACCTTTCTTTGTTAAAGAAAAAAGATCTTTTTCTTGCTTTCTAATCTATTTGTCATTTAAACCTATTTAAGGAGTAATTTTTTTCTGTAAGGATTTTTTTCGATGAAAACGAAAATCTTTTTTCTTTTAGGTGTTTTTTCTTCTTTGTTTTTATCTAGTTGTCAAGTTTCTAGTAAAACAGCACTATTCGGTGATGGTGGAAGAACTGCTTATAATGAAGTAATACATGCTACAAATGAACAAGAATTATTATTAAATATTGTTAGAAGTCGATATCTTGATTCTAGTTTTTTTCTTAATGTTAGTAATGTAACTACTCAATTTACTTATAATTCTTCATCTTCAGCATCTTTACCTATTCCTGGTTTTACTAAAGATAATCCTTTTGTTTTAGGAGGAACAGTTTTTTGGCAAAATCAACCAACATTGCAATTTATGCCTTTAGAAGGACAGAAATTTGCACAACAACTTGCAAGACCTATAGATTTACAATTATTACAAGATTTGATTTATGCCGATGTTGATGTTGATAGAATTTTTAGATTGCTTGTTCAAAATTATGGATCGTTAATAAATTGTTCTTTAGGAGCAGCGCCTTCTTTACATGCTGCAAGAAATATAGAAGCATTTTATGAAGCGACAGAATTACTTAGATATTTTCAAGCGCAAGGAGAATTGAAAGTTGGTATTAAAGAAGAAAAAAGTTCTTCTAGTGAAAAAGATGTAGTAAAAGTTTTACAAATAGCGTTTCCAAAAAAAGGTGCAGAATCTGAAAAACTGGTAAAATTGGCAGGAAATGTAAGGGAATATGATGATTTGTATGTTATTGATGTAGTGCATGGTTTTCAATCTAAAGGAAAAATTGGGGTGATGACAAGGTGTATTTCTACTTGTATAAATTATCTTTCTCAAGGAGTAGAAGTTCCACAAGAAGATTTACAAGAAGGAAGGACATATGCTCTTCCTTATGGAGAAGAAGATTATTTCGCTTGGGAAGAAATGATTTCAAGTTTGTTAAAAGTAAAATATAGCTATGTAAAGCCTCAGTTTGCCTTTGTTGCGGTAAAATATAGAAACAAATGGTTTTATATAGATGATAGAGATCAGAGATCTAAAAAGACTTTTGCTCTATTACTACACTTATACCACTGGCAATCAGGTATTGATAAAACACCACCTCCAATATTATCCCTACCATTAGGATGATTTATGGTGATTATAGATATTGTAAATGTTGTTATTGCTGCTGTTATTTTTTTAATTTTATATTCGCTATGGTATGCACCTTTGATTTTTGGGAATTTAAGGAAAAAATTAACTAATAGGGATATCAATAGAAGATGGTATTTCTATATCATTATTTTTATTGTAGCGATTGTGATTTCATATTTTTTAGCTTTGATAGAAGGATATTTGGGTGTTAGTTCTTTTTGGGATGGGGTGATAGCAGGATTTATAATATGGTTCGGTTTTGTATTTACTGTGCAAATTTTGCTGATGGGATTAACAAAAGCTAAATGGTCTATATTTTTTATTGATATGGGATGTTTATTACTAAATTTTATGATAGCGGCGGGGATTATTGCAGGATAGGTCCTTTTTTGTAGATAATTTTCTAATATATGCAACTATTGGCAAATGATCTGATGCAGTGGTCGCTAAATGGTAAACATAACCATAAAGTATTTTTAATCCTTTGCCAGCAAAAAGATAAT
>CAYUWE010000187.1:0-3002 GCA_964448255.1 uncultured bacterium
TCAAAGAGAATGATTCATTAGAAAAAGCAATAGAATTTTGCCAAATTAGCAATGAAAAAGCTCCAACAACAATACGTATAAATCCCAATAAAATATCTAAAGAAGAACTGCTTTTACGCTACCCAGGCTATTTTTCATCCTGCCAAGAAAGCAAAGACGCTCTTATACTTAATAAAAAAATCAATTTCTCCTCATTAGAAGAATATAAAAACGGATTTTTTGAAGTTCAAGATGAAGGCAGTCAATTAATTGTATCGTCATTTATTAAACCCGACCCAAAAGATAAAGTATTAGACTATTGTGCTGGAGCAGGTGGAAAGACTTTAGCCTTTGCTCCATCTATGCAAAATAAAGGACAAATCTACCTTCATGACATACGCTCTAGCATCTTATATCAAGCAAAAAAAAGATTAAAAAGAGCTAATATTACCAATTTTCAATTGCTATTTCATGATTCAAAAAAAAAAGAAGAAACTATTTAACAAAATGGATTGGGTAATACTAGACGTGCCTTGTAGTGGTACAGGTACTATCAGAAGAAACCCCGATATAAAATGGAAATTCACTAATAACATTTTAACTTCACTCATTGATGAACAAAGGAAGATATTCTCAGAAGCCCTAAACTTTCTAAAAAATGATGGAAATATTGTTTACATTACTTGCAGCATTTTAAAAGAAGAAAATGAAAAACAAGTAAATTATTTTTTAGAAAATTATCCGGTTTTTTTAGCTTTGCCTCCTATGGGATGGCTACCCAAAAGAAACGGGATGGACGGTTTTTTTGCTGCTGTATTTAGAAAAAAGACTTAAGAATTTCTACTTACCACTTTAGAAAATTTTATGCTTTTGCTATTATCTTATTAAAATTTAACCGATCAAAAGTGCTATGAAACTAACAATTTTTTCTTTCCTAATATATTTATTTTCATTTACTACAATTTTCGCAACGCAAGGATATCTTCCATCAAATATGGGAAATGAACACACCATGCAAGTTAATAATAAAATTTTAACAACAGTAAATGGAACTACAATTTCTGTTGTCGACGTGATGAAAAAATTAGATATACTTTTTTACAAATACTACCCAGAATTAGTGGATTCACATGCTGCAAAATTTCAATTCTATTCAACAGGTTGGAAAGAAATTTTAACAGAAATGATAAATACTGAATTAATATTAGCAGATGCTAAAGCAAGAGAATTGCAATTATCAGATGGCGAAATTAGAGAAGAAATGGAAAATCGATTTGGGCCTAACATTTTAATTAATCTAGAAAAAATTGGCCTAACATATCAAGAAGCTTGGGATTTAGTAAAAAAAGAAATGATTGTAATGAGAATGACTTGGGCATTCATCAATAATAAAGCTATTCAATCAGTAACTCCCCAAGTAATCAGACAATCTTACCAAATTTTCTGCAAAGAAAATCCCCCAAAAGAACAATGGCAATATCAATTATTATCAATAAGCGGTGACGACAAAGAATCAATAGAAAATATTGCAAAAGAAATTTATGAAGAACTAGTTAATCATTCTTCTTTAGAAAATTATTTTTCAACAATAATACAATTATTCGAAGAAAAATATCCTACTGTATCCATCCAACTTTCAAAAGAATATAAAGTTGATAACAAAGAACTTTCTTCAACATATAAAGATGCCTTAGCATCGCTAGACATCGATTCTATTAGCAAGCCATTAGAACAAGTTAGTCGTACAACAAATAAAACAACCCACAAAATATTTTACTTAAAAAACCATACAAAAGAAAATCTCCCAACCTTTGAAAAAAAAGCAAATGAATTAAAAAATCAATTAATCCAAAAAGAAATCTCAAAAGAATCTAAACAATACTTTACTAAACTTAGAAAAAAATATGGATTCGATGAAAAACAAATGGTTAATGCCGATTTTGAACCATTCATTTTAAGATAATGGATTTTGCAAAACCATCAGACCTAAAATGTTTTTTAGAAAATGCAAACATCAAACTTAAAAAGTCTTTATCTCAAAATTTCTTAGTCGACAAAAATGTAATCAATAAAATCGTTTTTTTATCGAACATACAAAAAGATGATGTTGTAATTGAAATTGGCCCAGGGCTAGGTGTAATAACAAAGCAATTACTAAAGCAAAATGCAAATGTCATAGCAATAGAAAAAGATAATTTTTTTGCAGAAATTCTTCAAAAAAACATAACGGATGAAAAATTAACAGTTATTCACGATGATTTTTTAAACGTAGATTTAAATGACCTTATTCAAAATAGAAAGGTTAAAGTTGTAGCCAATATTCCATATAATATTTCTTCACTAATCCTTAAAAAATTATTTTTATTTCACCGTCATATTTCAACGATTACCTTATGGTTACAAAAAGAATTTGCCGATAGAATCATAGCTTCATATGGAAGTAAGGATTATGGGTCTCTTACTGTATTTACAAATTTCTATTCTCATCCAAAATATATTTGCACGGTTTCAAAAAACTCCTTTTTCCCAAAACCTAAAATCGATTCCAAAATAATTCAATTTACTTGCAAAAACAAATTAGATTTAGAAACAAAAAAACACATCCAATTATTTGAACAATTTTATAGATTAGCTTTTCAACAAAGAAGAAAAACCCTTCGCTCCAGTTTAAATAAAATTATTCCAAAGATATTATTAGAAAAAGCATTAGACACCCTAAATATCGATAAAAATATTCGGCCAGAAGATCTGTCCTATGAACAATTCTTGCAATTATTCTTAATTATTCATTCTGAAGAAATTTCTAAGTGCATGCTTTAATTTATAATATAGCTTTAATGACACATCATTTTTCGCTATCAAGGGCATTGTCTTTATTATTTCATTAAATTCATCTTTTAGAATAATTTCTCCCACCCTCTCCCCTTTATTTATAGGAAGAGTAAATGAAGACCATTGAAGATATGCTTTTACAACAGGTTCTTCAGAAGGATAATATTCAAACGAAAAATCTTCTATTAAAG
>CAYUWE010000188.1:0-2999 GCA_964448255.1 uncultured bacterium
TTTTAGTGTGTGCAACTCGTTGTTAATAAGTTGTGGGTAGCTTTTTGCTATTCTTCTTCTATCAGAAGGCGATATTAAATCTAATAATTTCCTAAAGTCGTCTACGTCTAGTTCAGAAGCTATAAGTTCTAACTCTCTTATGTCTCTTCTTCCTTCATTGTAATAAGCCTCGCTATAAGAATTTTTTTCTTCTTTTATTTTATATTTTCTTTTTTTTCGATAAAAGTCTTCTTTGTACCTCATATACTTAATTCTTTCACAGCTTCAATGAAGTTGCAATTATTAATATTCATGTATAATGATATGGAATCACCACCTTCTTGGCTTCCGTGGTCGAACCAGCTGTTGCTTTCTTCATAGAGTTTACAGCTTGGGGTTCTTTCGTTACGAATTTTAAAGAATCCTTGAGGTGTGATGGGTATATTGTGATCGACGAGTATTTGTCTACACTTGTATCCTTGTGCTGTCTCTTTATCATAGTTTGCGCTATGTCTTGTGGAGTGATGTTGTACTCCTCCATCTTCTTTAGTAAGTCCTTTAAGATATTTTCTTCTTCCATTGAGGAATAAAAGTCTTTTTGATTCTTTTCGTATTTTAACTTTAAGTTCCTGTAAATACATATCAGGTAGCCATGAATCTTGTACTTTAGCCTTGATACGAATAAATAAAAGTTTGTTATGACGTTTTTCATATTCTTTTAGTTTTAATTTAGTAAGTCTTATTTTAGGTTGCAGTGCCTCAAGTGGTGTTACTTTAAATATCGCGTACAACTCGTCTCTTCTTGGATGAATATGTGGGTTGTATTTCATATTATATTTGCATATTTAATTGATTGGCTATTTCTTCAGCTGGTGTTGCACTATCTATTACAGTCTGATATTCATTTTTTCTTTCCAGATAAAAAGCTGATGCACTTGTTGATCTGTCATTTATTCTAAAAGAATACTTAAAAGGCTCAATCCTAAATAATTCTCTTACACGCTTCGTAATATATCTAGTAGAAAGATTAATCTTTTTAGAGTATGAATTATTGATATCCTGATTATCTATATATTCGTCTAATATTTGTTTGACGGTCACTGTATTTTTACTATTTTCATCAGCTTTTCTTGGCCTTTTATATGTATCAAGTAACCATGTTCCAATAGGATCAGATTCCTCTTTATATTCCCTTTTAGTCTCTTTAGAATTTTTTGTAACAGGAAAATACCAATTATTCTTTCTAAGGTCATCCAGAGCTGATAAGAAGATATTAAGTATTGACGGTGTCTCTTCTTTAAGGTTTTTAATTAACTCATCTTTGTTTGTAGTTTTGTATATGCCACGTTCTTCCGGATCTACCTCATTATTATATTCCCCCTCATTAACAAATTTATTCTTGAAGTCAAATATCATTAATCTCCTATCAGTCCCATATGTAGTATCTTTAAATCTAGGCAAGCGATTAGCTGATACCAATATTTTACAGTTAGGATTAACTTTCACACTTCTAGCATGCTTCCTATTAACAATGATAGATTCTCCTGATGCTATCTTTTTAAGTTCCTCTGATTCAATATTCCCCGCTTTCGTCTCTGTCGCAAAGTTAATCCTTGATGTTATAATATCCTCTCTTAAAAAACCCTCTTCGTCGCTCATAACGTTTAATGACATCGCTGACATATTATCCTCTGTGAAGAATAGTTTAAATATATGTTCCATTATTACTGATTTCCCGTTAGATCCTGAACCATAAAATATAAACAAACTCTCTATTTTATTTTGCGGATAAAGAATATAGCCTCCCAATCTAACTATCGCCGCCAACATTTCTTTGTCATACTCCCCCTTTTCTTCTCTGTCATGCGGCCTATGTCTGAATATCCCTTTTAGTGTTTCCCAAAAGACTGGCGCTTCTTTAGCTTCTGGATCGTATTCCACATCAACAACTGATGTAAAGTAATAATCCGGTGAGTGCTTTATAAGTGTATATGGCTGGTCATCTTCTTTTTTTTCATCTAAATCTATTATGCCATTCTTCAACATTATTAAAGAGTTGTAATCATTAAACTTATCTATATCGTTAATATATGGATGTATATCTATAGCATCTTCAATATTAGATGTAATAGCTCTATTCCATTGATCGGCATTACCTGTAGTTAAAAAATGGTTATATATAAATTTCTTCAGATCTCTCTGTTTTAATTCCTGATAAAAACCTTTCTCTATATTATAAAAATACTTCGACTCAGATTGTAAGTTCCACACAACAGGAGGCATGCTTTTTATAATGTCATCACTATATTCTATTGGTGATTTTTTAGCCATTTTTCTTGTTTTTATTTCTTATATAATGATAGTAACGCTTATTATGGTCCTCTATCTCATGTATTAGTTTAGCCATCAAGTTTCTATCCCACTTCGTCCATTTGTAATTATTGGAGTGGCAAGCTATTTCACCCCATTCTTTTAATTTCTCCAAGTTTATTTTTGTGAGCATACATTTTTTATTTTTTATACAGAAAAACCAGTTTACCTATTAAAAAAAAGGTCAATCTTGCAAAAAGCCTTTCTTTCTCTTGATAAACTGGTTTTTCTGTGCAAGATTGTTTTATGCTTTTTTGTAAGCATATCTATAGTTTATCAAATTATTATGTTGTGGTCAATGTGGATTATGTTTATTTTTATTTGATGGATCTTTTTATTTTATTTATATCCTCTGTTAAAGCTTCTATGCGCCATTCGCTGTTCGGTTCATTAGCTGCTTTTGTCCTCTCTAGTTCTTGCTGGAGTTCTTTTAATAGTTCTCTGTTTTTCATATTTTTACTTACTTAATTTAATTAATGGTTTAATTCTCCAAAATGAGCGTGATGTTATTGTTTCCCTAAAAGTTTGGCTTGGGATGCTAATATTTCTTTGAGGGCGATATAGACGGTAAATATTGGAGTGTTTATTTTTACTGAATGTTGATGTTTTTTTGTGTGTCATATGATAGTTTTATTATTTATTATGTACAG
>CAYUWE010000189.1:0-2997 GCA_964448255.1 uncultured bacterium
TCTACTTTATCTTGAAAAAAATACTTGTTTGCCAGCTTGAATAAAAAAACTTAAAACTTGCTCTTTTGTTTTATCTTCATATTTTTTTAAGTCGAAAGAATTCCCAAATGCTTGTCTTGCTAAGAAAAGATTGTTGTATGGAGAATATATCCATAGCAACTGATGATTTATGCAAATTAATGCTCCTATATGAAAAAATATTGAGAAAAGAATACACCCTATTAATATCTTGTGACTTCTTTCTAATGGTTTCTTTTTTTTCATAAAAAATTACATCGTCTTCAAAATATGATAATTCTTTCTTAGCCTGTCTCTTATATATGCATTTATAATAAGATTCCTTTCTTTTAAAGTGTCTAATAAATGCCAAGCATCTCTTTTATAGGATTTTTTGTTATCTTTATCAGTTTTTGCCTTTGCAATCATCAATTCTACTTCTATCAATGTAATATATGCATGATAATATCTATCTTTACTAGGCATTTTCTTCCTAGCTATATGATAATCTTTAGATTGTATATCTTCTTCTTTAGTAAATTGATCATATAGCTTCGTTAAAAGAGATATTTTCTTATTTTCTTTGTCTTCTTTTTCCAATAAACACATTAAATCTACATAATCTAATGCCGCTTCTAAATGCGCAGGTTCGCTTTCTATTTTTCTATGAATACATAAGTTCTTTAAATGGTTAATATCATCAACTACTTGTGGGTTGTCTAATGATAATTCTTTTTCTTCTAATAAGCTCTGTCTTAATCTAATTTTATTTAATGAAGCGCATGCTTCAATATAAGTAAATCGTTTAAATGATGACACTTTATCATAATACTCTATTGCTTTGTCATTTTCTCTTCTCTCTTCATGAATTTGAGCTAATTGAAATAAAGCCTTTTCAATATATTTCCATGAATAATTTGGGCTTAGTCTATATTGCCCTGCCAAGTCTTCTAATAATGCTTTTTGAGAGTCTTTATCCCCAAGATATTGATATAATTCTGATAATTTAATTACCTCTGGCTCTAAATATAAATTATTATCCTCGATAAGAAGTTTTTCATATTCGTTAAATATTACCTTCTCAAAAATTAAAATCGCTCGTTTTGCTTTTTCTTCATAAATAGAATCTTTTTCAATAGCGCTCTCTTCCCAATTTTCATCCATGTATTGCGAAACAAAAGAATAATAATGATCAGCTAGCCATAATAAATTTTCTGTTTTTATCCCATTTGTGCTGATATTTTGCGCAAGAAATAGATGCTCAGAGGCATTTTCAATATTCTTTTCATCACTCTCATCTAGTGAAAGATCAAGATAAGAATTAAATAAAGCTAAATGTATGGCTTTCTTATCAAATGTTGCGTTGTCAAAACTTAATGCTTTTTGGGTAAATTGGAAAAATTCCTCATGATGATTAAAATAATTGTGACTCATAGCTATCATAAAATATGCATCACCAAGATTTATTGAACTTGGATTTGTCTCAATCCATTTAGGTAAAGTTTCTAGTACCTCATCAAATTCATGTAAGTTAAACTTACATTGAATAATCATATAGCTATACGTGGTTTTTTCAGTGTCTGAAGCTATGTCTTTTGCTAAAAAACCTAATAAATCTTCTATAAGTAACTTTTGTCTTTCTATCTTCTCATATTCCGGCACCTGCGAAATACTTTGGATAGATGCGTTAATTAAATGTCTCCAATATAATTCATTATCCATCTCATTTGCTATTAAGCTCTGGAATATATCCCTACATTTTACGCTGTCTCCCTGCTGGTAATACAAAAGTGCTAATTCAAATCTTAAAGACGCTTTTTCTGCAAAATTTGGATAATTATTTTCTAAGATAATAAAATCAGTTTTCGCTTCTTCTAAATGCCCCAAATTTTTTTCCATCAAAGCTTTAGAAAAAATAGCATGGGGAAGCAATTCATCATCTGGGAAATATACTTCAAATTGCCTTAATGACGACTCAAATAGCTGCTTATCCTCATTAATCCTTGCACATTCTATTAATGTAGTAATAGCACATTTTGCTTCACTGCTTTTTCCCTCTTCTAAATTTAAAAACTTTTTCAAAAAGGAAATAGCAGAAGAATAATCATTTAGATGAAAATAACTTCTTCCTAAGAAAAATGATAAATAAGATTTTTTATCTTCAGGTAAGGTCTGTTGTATTTCATCTTTCTGTGAAATTATATCTTCATATCTATTGGATTCAAAAAGCAAGATCAATCGATTATATGCCGCTTCTTCTGATCTGTTCTGTTGTAGTTTATAAATTCTATCAAATGTATCTATTGCTTGCTCTTTATTATAATATGATTGTAGGTGCGCTGCTTGAAAAAGATATTCTTCTTCATCTTCACTATCTTCTTTCGCTAATTCAAAATAATACTTCGCCGCAGCTTCATAATCTTCTAGAATAGCATGAAGCTGAGCTATAGCTTTATTTGCTTCTGCCTTATATGGTGAAGATAACAGTTTTGAAAAGTAGTTTTTGCTTTGATTTGCTAATTCTTTGGCATTGATTTTATCTTCTAGAGCTTTTCTATAATATCCATCAGCTAAGTAATAATTAATGCGAAGTACATCTTCTTGTAATACCCCTTCTTCTATCATCGCTGTAGCTTTAGCAATGAGAGATGACAAATCATTTAAAGCATAATGGCATTGTAATACATTTACATTGATAGATGTTTTAATATCTTTTTCTTTTACTAAGTCATAATAAGTTAAAGCATCAGAAAATTTTTCCTCTTGCATATAAATATCACCTAGCAAAACTAAAAGATATTCTTTAAATGCACTTTGATTGGTATCACTTAAATATTTCGAAATCTCCTTTTTAACCATTTCCTTTTCATCTTCTTCCCAAAATTCTATTATCCTTCTTAAAAAAAGAGCTTCATTAGTATTTTGAATAGATTCAATTGGAAACTTCACTTCTGCTAGTAAATTTATTGAAAAAATATTTAAACAAAATAGAAGAAAAAT
>CAYUWE010000190.1:0-2995 GCA_964448255.1 uncultured bacterium
TATATGTCCAATAAATTATTAAAGGTAAGTATATGTCAGAAATAAATTTATCAACATTTAAACCAAGATTTTTTTCTCATGAATTTCTTGAAAAAGCTCCTGAGTGGGGTATTAGAGAAGTTAAACAACAAACCCCAGATGTTAATGAAAAAGTTGTTAAAGCAGATTGGAAACAAAATGTAATAGTTAGATCTATAGCTTCATTTATAGCGATGGAATGTATATTTTACATCGGAGCAGTTTATAACACAGCTCTAGCAGCAGCTAAAATATCAGCGTATGGTTTCGGGAAGTATATCATCAATTATGAAACTATGCTTGGTAAAAACAGAGAAGAATATCTATCTGAAGCTTCAAAACACGCAATATGCTTATTATTCGATACTGCACTTACTTTCTCAAACACAGCGATTATTGCTATATCATTAGTATATGGGCTATTCCCAAATGTAGTGGAATATGTCAATGAAACTATAAATGACAATTTAATCGGAAAACAAAATGTTAGCGCAGAGGACATACAAAAAGTAACTACAGAAATAAAAGATAAAATACAAAGTGAAGTAGTATCAACAGCAACAAAGTCTTTAGCTGATAGAGCATGGTCAGCAGTACGCCCTACTGATAATAATTATCCAGATAATAATTATCCTGCAGTTAGTGGAGTTAGAGTTTAAAAGAAATTCTTTCTTATATAGAATGATTATATCACTAAACATAAGGAGCTATAACTATGCCTGAATTTCCACTAACATTTGAAGTAAATGCCCAAGCAAATCCTGGAGTAAATACCAATTGGACAGCAAATGAAAAAGAATTATCTCCAATAAATTGCTCCATCCCCCCTATCTTTCATGGTCCTGGTGGTGGATATAGTCCGGAAGGATTGTTAGGCATGTCTGTTTTAAGCTGTATCATTGCATTATATAAAATACACTGTGAAAAAAATAACATCAGCTTTTCTAATTTATCTGCTAAAGCAACGCTTACAATGAATCATGCCACTTCAGGAAATACCGTAGCAATTACTGAAATTGATTTCTCAATACAAATTACAGGAGCTTCTGACAACACTAAAGCTAAAGAAATTTTAGAAAAGGCAATTCATAATTGTCCTATTGGAAATTCCCTAAAATGTGGAAAAACATTTAATATAGAAGTTAATTAACTTCTATTTTTTCACTTCATCCCAATTTTCATCATAGCATATAGGTTCAAAATACCCGCCTAGATGCTTATGTAAAAAGTTTTCTGCTGCTGCAATGAACTTCTTTTGGTTCTTTGGCATCTTAAACCCATGACCTTCATCAGAAAATAGTAAATACTCAACTTCCATTTCTTTTTCTCTCATCACTCTTACTATTTGATCACTTTCATCTTGTTTCACTCTTGGATCATTTGCTCCATGAGCAATTAATAAAGGCCTTTGAATACGATCGATACGATTTATTGGTGAACGATTAAACAATAAATTTTTATCAAATTCAAGATTGCCAACAAAAATATCCCATTTTGCTCTAGAAATATTCCAATATGGGGGGATAGTTTCTAAAAAGGTTACTAAATTAGATGGTCCTACAGCAGATACAGCACATGTGAAATCCATAGGAGTAAATGTTAGTGAAACTAATGCTGCATAGCCACCATAACTACCTCCAAAGACTGCTACCCTTGAAGGATCGGTATATCCCTTTTGAATAGCCCATCTTTTACCATCTATTAGATCGGTATGCATTCTATTTGCCCATTCTCTTCTGCCAGCATATAGGTATGCTTTACCATACCCTGAAGAGCCTCTGTAATTAACCTGTAATACTGCATAACCACGGTTAGCAAACCACTGAACATATGGGGAAAATTCCCATTTATCTCTTACCCAAGGGCCACCATGAACAAATAATATTGTTGGAAGATTTTTACTTTGTGATATAGGCAATGTTAAATACCCATGTATCTTCATGCCATCTCTTGCAGTAAATTGTATCGGCTGGGATTTTGCCAGATTAAAGTTTTTTAGTTTTTCATTTTCTGAAAACAATTTGATATTTGTTTTTTCTATTCTATCATATAAGTAATATTCTTTTGGTTTATCTGAGTTGATATATTCCACTATCCATTTATCATTGCTTCTATCAGCGCTAACAATGTCTATATCACCACGTGTAAAATGCTTTAAAAATGCAAAATCTTTTTTTATATCATTATTGAAAAAAGTCCACTCCAAGCGCTTTTTATAACATTTTACTGCTAAAATATTATGAGTTTTAGGATGAGTAAATATACCCTCCATATCATATTCATAATCACTTGCAATTTTCTTTATTTCACCATCACCTGTACTTACTTCAATAAGGCGCAGCGCTAAAGAATTGGATGAAGAATTTATTATTAATGAAGAATCATCAGAAGAAAACCCAATAACATATGAATCTATATCCTCTGGACCAAAGGTAATTAATTCCCTCCATGGAGTTTTTTCACTATCTCTTACAAACACTTTTTGAGTGCCATCTGTTTCCATTATGATGTAAGCTCTTATTTGCAAATGATTATCAACAAAATATTGACTTACATTACCAGGATTTTCCTCAACTAATTGTAAATTATTATTTGACAAATCAAGTCTATATACATCATGAAGTGCTTTATTTCTTAAGTTCATTGATAAAATTATTTCATCGGGGTATTTGTTTTCTAATTTTATAACCCTTACTTGCACACCCTCTTGCGGTGTTAAGCATGTAGTGTCATTTGAAAAACAGTTTGTTTGAAATAACCGCCAATTTTCATCGCCATTTTTATCTTTTATATAAACTATATTTTTACTATCTCCTTGCCAATAAAACTCTCTTATACTTCTTACATATTCTCTTGTAATAATTTTTTCTTCATTGCTATCGATGTTTCTAATAGCAATGTTAAGTACATCTTTTTCATTTGGAACAAGATATGCTACAGCTAAGCCATCGGGAGAAATTTTAGGGTTAGTTTTTAT
>CAYUWE010000191.1:0-2961 GCA_964448255.1 uncultured bacterium
CAAATATATTTAGTATTGCTTCAAAAGCCATATGTTCTGTAGGTGCTATTTTTTTAATTGCAGGTATAGGAGTAGAGTTAGGGTTTATATTAACTAATTACCCATTTGGTTTATCTTTAATCATAGAAGGTTTAACTGCTATTACTTTAGGGATGTTTATAGGGATATATTTCTCTGATAAAAAGGTAGAAAATAGTAGAGATGAAAGTTATCCCATTGGTCTTAGAAATACTGGGCAAAATTGTTGGTTAAATAGCTTAATGCAAGTAGCAATGACTTCTCCTATGCTAAAGCGAGTATTTCTTTCTAAAAATGGGGTCTTTTCTTATAACCTTCCGCTTTTTGCTAATTTTGTAAACCAATATGTTGATGATCAAAGTAATAAACTACCTGTTTCAAATCAAAATACGCAAAGAATAAGAGAATCTTTATCTGAGATGTTTGATGAAAAAATAAATCCTTTGGCATATATTCCAGAAGATCCTACAGAAGCTTTAGGGTTACTATTAAATAAATATAGCACTCCTACTATTCACATAAGATATGATAAGCATTATCAGCCTACTGCTAATCTTCCTTCGATAAAAGATGACTCAACTATTAAACAGGGTATTTCAAGTACAACTGAAAATAGCCACCCTTTAATTACCTTAAGTTTAACTGAAGATGGGAATAATACATTTCCTCAAATTCTAAATAGGTACTTTAATAATACGTCCCCAGAAGCTGACGGGGGAATATACGAAGGAATAGATGGAGAAAGACATTCTTATCCTTTAGTTAGAGAAAAAGTTACCTTTTCTCATCCTCCAGAAGAACTATTTGTTTCAATAAATAGATATTGTGTAATTAAAAAATATCCCTTTTGGTCTTATTTAACCTCATTTTTACCTATAAAGCTATTTGATAGTAGTTTTGAATATCAAACCTGCAAATTAAATAAGGGCGTTGATATTTCACAAGAAATAACTATGCCAAAAGAATATTTCCAAAATTCAGGTAATGGAAATGTTTTATATAACTTAGATGCATTTATTATCCATTTGGGAGATAGTATGCAAGGTGGCCATTATATTGCGTATGTGAAAAAAGGGGATAATTGGTTTCGATGTAACGATAGTGTAGTATCAATAGCCAATAGTGAAGAGGTGTCATGGGCTAGTAGAAAAGCCTATTTATATCATTTGGTTAAAGCATCTTCTTGAGATGCTGTTTCTTGTTCTTGTTGGATTAGTTTAATATTTTTCCATTTGCCTCTTATATATCTTATGTAATAGATGATAGCTAAAGTAAGCGCATAAAAAACAGAAAATGACCATGCTAAAATGATATTTGGGTAGATGTTTTTAACAATTACATATACAGGAAGCAAGAAAAATACCCATATAGAAAGCGAACCAGAAATCAAAATAAATAATGTATCGCCAGCAGCTGTTAATAACCCTGCGATAATCCATCGTATTCCATGGAAGAATATATATCCAAAAACACATATAAGACAAATGTGCAGGGTTTTTATTAAGTTTATAGTGTCAGTAGTAGCTATTACTTGAATAGATTTTTTTGGTAGTAGAAGATATATAACACCACTAGGATCAATAAGTAATATTAAAGCTAAAATTGAAGAGAAAATAATCTGCAATTTAACACTAGAAAGGAATAACCTTTTTATTAAGAAATGACGCATACTTCCAATAAAATTTCCTGCTATTGCTGTTACACCTTTACTTAAACCATCTAAGAAAAAGGAAAATAGTATTATCAAGCTCTGGCAGATACTGGATATTGTAATAAACTGTGGTCCAAGAGATGTCATCATTTTAAAGAAAAGCACCCATCCTATTATTTCTAGGGAATAGAATAATCCATAAGGTATGCCAACGCGCAAGCATTTAAAAAATATTTTCCTATTAAATTTCCATGCTGTTGTTCCAAAAGTAAGTTTATTTTGTGGTAATAAAAACATATATAATAATACTGCAGCTTGGAAAATTGATCCTAAAGATGTAGCTATAGCAGCGCCTTTTATTCCCAATTCTGGTATTGGACCCATCCCAAATATCAATAACCAATCAAACAATATATTAATAAAGTTTGCCATTATAGCTAAGGTAATTAGAAATGTTGTTTTCCCTCTACCGATATAAAAGCCTGATAGACCATTCATCATTGGGAAAAATGGAGCGAGTAGCATTAATATAAAAAAGTATTGTTTTTCTAATATCTCATACGGGCTGTTATGAAAAATTAAAGGCCCAATCCAAAAGCCTAGAGGAATAAAAAATGCAAATGAAAACAAAGAAAACCATATCATCTGCCATACGGGTTTTCCTATATTATTTTTTTTGTTAGCTCCATTATATTGCGATACAAAAACGCCAGAGGTTGAAGTAATCATAGCGCTACCACCAAGGTATGCCCATGCCAGTGTCCCAGAATTTACAGAAGCGTTTAATGTATCTACAGAATAATGAGCTAAAAAACACCTATCTACAAATATCATTAACAGCGTTGCTAATGATGAGATCATTAGGGGAAAAGAAACTCTAAATAGCTCTTTTATTCCACCTTCTTTATATTTTGTTATGGATTGAAATTGCTTTTCTTCCAATTTTTTCCCTCTTTATTTATCCTAATAGACAAAAATGAAATATTATGTCTACACAACGCTCTCTTTTTTCACTATTTTTTAAAGTTAAATGGTATAATTTTAAAGAACAGGTAAAGTCAGTTAGATTCTATAAGAAATTTTCATTTCTAATTACTGATCTGTTTTTCTATATAATGTATTTATTTATAAACCCTTATAGAGTAAGTAGAATATTTTTACAAAATAAAGGCAAAGAAAATATCCATGTATATGGAGAGACTCCCTTAACAACATGGGAAAAGATAACAAAAGAAATAAACCTACAATCATCAGACACATTAATAGAATTAGGAGCAGGAAGGGGAAGAAAT
>CAYUWE010000192.1:0-2932 GCA_964448255.1 uncultured bacterium
AGAGTTATTTGAAAGATATAATTTCGTGTTGAAAACTTAAAGGAAAAAGTTAAGATAAGAAAAAGATTATAATAATTTTCTGTAAATTATATATGAAATATTTATTTCGAAATTTTAGGAAAACCAACTAATTCACTATAACAAGATAATAGGTGATTTACCCCATTCATCGCTCTATGAGGTATCGGTTCTATTGGAAGATTGAGATGTTCTGCGATAGCATTTTTTGAAAGCCCAATTTCCCAAGGATATAAAGACTTTTTTAATGCTAATGAAAAAAACATAGAGGCTAAATCTAGCCAGTGATATGGCCATCCCATCCTATTTTGCCGCTCTGGAGGTATTAGTTGAGAGAAAAATACCCTGTCAAAAGATGGGTTTTGACAGATAAAACAAGCCATTTTTCTTCTTAGTTTATGTTTATCAAAGAAATTTATTATCTCTTGGGCTACATCTTCTTCCATTTTGCTATCTGATATCATCTCCCAGGTAAAGCCATTTACCTCTAAACTTTTAGGGTCGCTTCTTTCCCAAACTTCTTCTGGTTGAAAAATTGTAGATTCATAAGAATCTATTATTTCGCCATTAAGTAAATTTACAGCTTTAATGGCTATTTCTATGGTCCTATGTTTATAGGGATTAAGCCCATTTGTTTCTGTATCTAAAAAAATGCCTATCATTTTTTAATAACTATTTATTGATCTTCCCACTAAAAATAAAAATAACTATTTAGTAAACATTATGCAAGAGATAAACTTAATAAATATTTTTGTAGGATAAAGTAAGTAAAATATGATAAAATCAGCCCCATTTACATGATATTGAGAGAAATTATGGCTTTGCCAAAACAAAAATTTAGGGAAATTGTTTTGCAGCTTCTTTATTGCAATGAGCATATATGTGCAAAAAAAGAAGATGTTTTTTCTTTTTTTATGAAGCAAATAAAAGTTAGTAAAAAAAATGTTAAAGAAGCTAGTGATTATAAAGATAAAATTATTGAAAAACTACCCCAAATAGATGAAAAGATAAAAGCTATTTCTACAGAATATTCTTTTGATCGTATTTCTCTTGTAGAGCTAAACATTATTCGCTTAAGTTTATATGAAATATTTTTTGATGAAAGTATCCCCAAAAAGGTTTCTATTGCTGAAGCAATAAGATTATGTAGGAAATTTGCTACGCCACATAGTGCAAACTTTGTTAATGCAATAATAGATCAGCATAAGAATTATGGGAATAATTAATAGAATTGAAGAGAAAAGGGAACTAAAACCGCTAACGACCATTGGAATTGGTGGACAATCTAGGTATTTTGTTGTTGTAAAGACTATTGAAGAAATGCAAGAGATTTTATTTTTTGCATTTTGCTCTTCTATCCCTTGTATTGTAATAGGCAAAGGCTCTAATTTACTATTTGATGACAAAGGTTTTAAAGGGCTTGTCATACTTAACAAGATTTCATTTTGCAAAATCAAAAAAAATCGCATTTATGTAGGGGCTGGGTATAGCTTTTCTCATCTCGGTATTTTAACAGCTAATGAAGGGCTTGGTGGATTGGAATTTGCATGTGGTATTCCAGCATCTGTTGGTGGTGCAGTATTTATGAATGCCGGTGCTAATGGACAAGATATATCTCAAGTATTAACAAAGGTTAATTTTATTACTAAAAAGGGTGGGAAAGTCATTTTTGAGAAAAATGATTTGCAGTTTAAATATAGATTTTCTTCTTTTCATTGGATGGAAGGCGCTATTGTAGCAGCAGAATTTTTATGCTCTCCTTCTGATATTGCAAAAATTAAACAAAAAGAGATGTTAAATTACCGTTTGCAAACACAACCTACTGAAAAAAGTGCTGGAAGCATTTTTCAAAACCCTGTTGGTATTTCAGCTGGTAAGTTAATTGAAGATTGTGGGTTAAAAGGAAAAGCTATAGGCGGTGCTAAAGTATCAAATATTCACGCCAATTTTATAATTAATCATGATAATGCAACATCAGAAGATGTATGTTTGCTAATAGAATTTATTCAAGAAAAAGTATTAAATGAAACTGGAATAGCACTAGAAACAGAAGTAAAATATATTCCATATGAATTGAGTGAAAAAAATGACATTTAAAGCGGATCTTCATTGCCATACCAATCATTCTGATGGGTCATTTACACCACAAGAATTATTAAATTTAGCAAAAAAAATTGGGCTAAGTGGTCTTTCTATTACTGATCACGACACTATAGCAGCATATTATGATAATATTTTTGATTTAGCAAAAAAGTTGAATTTACAATTATTAACAGGTGTCGAGATATCTTCTGAGTTTAATGGCGTTTCTATTCATGTTCTAGCATATAATGTACCACTAAATTCCAAATTAGATGATTTTTTACAATTGGTAAGAGAGAAAAGATATCAAAGAAATCGATTAATAATAGAGAAATTATTATCTAAAAATATGGTTATTACAGAAGAAGAATTAATAAATTTAGCAAAAGAAAACCAACAAGGGATGACTGTAATTGGAAGACCACATATTGCAAAATTATTATTAAAAAAAGGATATGTTAGATCGATACAAGAAGCATTTGATAAATATTTAAAAAAAGGAGCTTCTTGTTATGCTTCTGGAAGTAAATTTTCAACTATAGAAGTTATAGAAAAAGTACATGAAGTTAATGCAAAAGCTATTTTAGCACATCCTCATGCAATAAAAGAAAAAAAAGTAATAAATGATCTTTTAGAACTTCCGTTTGATGGATTAGAAGGATATTATTCTAGGCTATATTTACATGAAGAAAAAAAGTGGATAGAGATAGCAGAGAAAAAAGGATGGATAATTACTGGTGGATCGGATTTTCATGGTGATTTTAAACCTCGCATACCCTTAGGCTGTTCCTGGGTTTCTGATGAAGTATTTAATGAATTACAATGTCTTTAA
>CAYUWE010000193.1:0-2928 GCA_964448255.1 uncultured bacterium
TTTCCTTAAAAGGATTAACTCTTTTGATCATCAGCTTCAATCTTTTCTAAATGTTTTAGAAGAAAGAGTGATAAACAAAGCAAAAGAATTAGATAAGAAATTAGAGAAAAATGAAAAAATTGGAAGGCTAGCAGCTATACCTATAGCTATTAAGGATAACATGCATATAAAGGGTGTTATCACTACTTGTGGTTCTCAATTTCTAACAAATTACAAAGCTCTTTTTGATGCTACTGTTGTTAGATTGATGGAAGAAGAAGATGGATTAATAATTGGAAAGACAAATCTTGATGAATTTGCTATGGGTTCATCATCTGAAAACTCTTCTTTCCATCCGACATATAATCCCTGGGATTTATCATGTGTTCCTGGAGGGTCTTCTTCTGGTTCTGCTGCTGCTGTTGCTGCAAAACTATGTCCACTATCTTTAGGTAGTGATACTGGAGGGTCTATCCGCCAACCAGCAGCATTATGTGGGATCTCTGGATTTAAACCAACATATGGTAGGGTTTCTAGATTTGGGCTTGTTGCTTTTGGTTCATCATTTGATCAAATAGGTCCTTTTGCAAAAGATACAAAAGACATTGGTCTTATGATGGAAACAATAGGTATGATGTGTGATAAAGACTCTACATGTTTAAAACTTCCAAGAGAAAATTATATAAATTCATTTCCTAGTTCTCTAAAAGATATAAATATCGGTGTGCCCTGGCATTTTCTAGAAGATTTAAAAGAAGAGACAAAAAACAACTTCAAAGAATCTATAAATTTATTAAAAGAGCTTGGAGCTAATATAATAGATATCAACCTAGATATTTTAAAACATAGTATTGCTACATATTATATCTTAGCAACAGCTGAAGCATCAACTAATCTAGCAAGATTTGATGGTATTAGATATGGTATTAGATCGAAAAAAGCTACAACATTAGATGAAGTATACGACATTTCTAGAGATGAAGGATTTGGAGCAGAGGTAAAAAGAAGAATTTTACTTGGAACATTTGTTTTATCTTCAGGTTATCAAGATGCATATTATAAAAAAGCACAAAAGGTAAGATCAAAAATTATAAAAGATTTTGAGAATGCTTTTGATACATGTCATCTAATTGCGATGCCAGTAACACCATTTACTGCATTTAAAGTTGGAGAAATAAAAGATCCCCTGCAAATGTATTTAGAAGATTTTTTTACAATAGCTGCTAATTTAGCAGGCCTTCCTGCAATAAGTATTCCATCTGGTTTTTCTAAAGAAAAAAAACCATTTGGCTTGCAGCTACTTGGCCCACAAATGCATGATGTTAATGTAATACGTTATTCTCATGTATTTGAAAAAGCAAAAAACACTTATGAAATACCCCCTCTTTTTTCTAAGGAGGCTAAATAATGAACGATATATTTGAACCAGTTATTGGTCTTGAAATACACGTACAATTAAACACAGAATCAAAGCTATTTAGCTCAGCTTGCAATCGCTTTGGTGATGAACCTAATGTAAACATCTCTGAAGTATGTACAGGCCAGCCTGGAGCTTTGCCGGTACTAAATCAAGAAGCCGTAAAAAAAGCTATACATTTTGGATTAGCAATAAACGCTAAAATATCAACAAATAGTACTTTTGAGAGAAAATCTTATTTTTATCCTGATAGTCCAAGAAATTTCCAAATTACCCAACTTGAACATCCCATCATTATTGGTGGAATAGTAACAGCAGAAGTTGAAGGAGTGAAAAAAGAATTTCAAATAAACAGAGCACATTTAGAAGATGATGCAGGTATGTTAAAGCATTTTTCAACATTTGCTGGAGTAGATTATAACCGTGCTGGCGTTCCCCTATTAGAGATAGTGTCAGAACCTGTTATATATTCTTCAAAAGAAGCTGTAGCATATGTTATGGCTATAAAAGGTATTATGGAATATATCGATGCATCAGATTGTAACATGGAAGAAGGATCACTAAGAGTAGATGCAAATATTTCTGTTAGAAAAAAAGGTGAAACAACCCTTAGAAATAAAACAGAAATAAAAAACATGAACTCATTTACTTTTTTAGAAATGGCAGTAAATGCAGAAATAAAAAGACAAATAGAAATTTATACAAAATATCCAAATGAAGATATAAACACATTAATTACACCAGGAACATATCGTTGGGATGCAGATAGAAAAGAAACCATTTTAATGAGGAAAAAAGAAGCCGCCGCAGATTACAGATATTTCCCCGAACCTGACCTTCCTCCATTAATATTATCTGAAGAATATATAGATTCTCTAAGACAAACACTGCCTGAACTTCCACAAGATCGATATAAAAGATATATTACTGATCTTCAATTATCTGAATATAACGCTTCATTACTAATAAGTGATAAAATGATATGCGATTTTTTTGAAGAAGCTATTAAAACGTCTAAAAACAAAAAAAGTTTGTGCAATTGGATAACTGTTGAATTTTTAGGAAGGTTAAAAGAAAAAGGTATAAACTTTAAAAAATCAAAATTAAAACCAGAGCAAATCTCAAAACTAGTAAATCTTATAGAAGAAAATGTAATTACTGGGAAAATTGCAAAAAAAATAGCGGATGAAATGGTTGAAAATCCAAACTTAGACTGTGAAAAAATAATAAAAGACAATCCAGATTATCAACCTATGGACGATAGTAAAATCGAACCGATAGTTGAACAAGTAGTAAAAGAAAATGAGAAATCAGTAATCGATTATAAACAAGGGAAAACTAAAGCATTTGCATTTTTAGTTGGCCAAGTAATGAAACTAACAAAAGGCAAAGCAAATCCCGAATTAGTCAATAAATTGTTACAAAAAAAATTAAAAGAATAAAAATTTTTTATTTTTCTTAACAATTTCCTTTTTAAATAACCCAGATCTAGCGAGATAAACTTCTGCTTCTTTAGATTTTACATTAGCTTC
>CAYUWE010000194.1:0-2927 GCA_964448255.1 uncultured bacterium
GTTAGGAAGTACCGGTTCTATTGGTCAAAAAACACTTGAAGTAATAGAAAAATGGCCGTCTCATTTTTCTATAAAAGCATTAGCTGCTGGTTCTAATTTAGATTTACTAGAAAAGCAAGCAAATAAATTTAAACCTGACATTGTAGCATTATTTGATGAGGAAAAAGCATCTATTTTAAAGAAAAAACTTTTCCCAATAAAAGTTGTTAGTGGAATGGAAGGTTTGTTAGAAGTAGCAAAAATTCCATCTTCAAATTTTGTTGTTTGTGCGATGAGTGGTAGCATGGGTTTATTGCCATCTGTTGCTGCTATTGAAGAAGGAAAAGATATTGGTCTTGCAAATAAAGAAGTATTAGTTTCAGCAGGGGAATATGTTACTAAACTAGCAAAAGAGAAAAATGTAAATATTTATCCGATAGATTCTGAGCATAGCGCATTATTTCAATGTTTAGAAAATAGGGATAAACATAGCGTATCTAAAATTATCTTAACAGCATCTGGAGGGCCATTTTTTAGGTTTTCTAAAAACCAACTAAAAAATGTAACCATGGAAAAAGCATTAGTTCACCCAACTTGGCCAATGGGGTTAAAAAATACTGTTGACTCTTCAACATTAATGAATAAAGGATTAGAGGTAATAGAAGCGTATTGGCTATTTGATTTCCCAGTTGATAAAATAGATGTAGTAATACATCCACAAAGCGTTATTCACAGTATTGTAGAATTTGTAGATGGATCGCTCTTAGCACAATTATCTCAACCTGACATGAGAATACCAATAAAATATGCGCTTTCATATCCGGAAAGATTAGAAGAAAAGTCTTCTTCTTTTGATTTTGTAAGTTTTTCTAGGTTTGATTTTTTTCCACCAGACTTTGAAAAATTTTCATGTTTAGGTTTAGCATATGATGCACTTCGCGTTGGCAAGAGTATGCCTTGTTTTATGAATGCTGCTAATGAGATATTAGTAAAAAGATTTTTAAATAAAGAAATTGATTGGAAAGACATTTCTGAAAAATTAAATAAATTAATGTCTTCTCATAGAGTTAAAAATGTGGTAAATTTGGATGCGATTCTTTCAGTTGATGAAGAAGCAAGAGAAAAAGCTAGCACCATATAATACTAAAAGGGTTACTTCATAGTATGATAGAAAATATTTTTTATATAATCTTAGCCGTTTTTGCTTTCGGTTTTTTAGTCCTTATTCATGAATTAGGCCATTATCTAATGGCGAAAAGGGTGAAGTTAAAAGTTGATACATTTTCTATAGGTATGGGAAAGGCTATATGTTCCTGGAAATGGCATGGCACTACCTGGAAATGGGGATGGATTCCTTTTGGGGGATATGTAAAATTATCTGAGAAAAATGAACCTTCAGGAAAAGAGAAAGGGTATTATCAAGTAAAACCATTTAATAGAATGAAAGTAGCAGCTATGGGTCCTTTTGTTAATATAGCTTTTGCTTTTATTATTTTTTGTGTTTTGTGGTTTTTTGGAGGTAGAGAAAAACCTTTTCATGAATATACCCATCATATTGGATGGATGGATGTTTCATCAGAATTGTATAATAATGGGGTAAGACCAGGTGATGAAATACTAACATATAATGGAAAATCTTTTTCTGGATTGAAAGATTTGTTATATAGCTCAGTATTAAAAAACCCATCATTAAATATTACCGGCTACAAAATAAATTATTTAAAAGATACTAAAACTTCATTTGATTATACCTTAACACCGTATAAGAATAATGATTATTCAATAAAGGGGTTATCTACAATAGGTGTCCTTTTCCCTGCAAAATATCTAATTTATCCATCATATGAAGCTGATAATCCAATTACTCAATTTTCTCCTATGAAGAAAAGTGGGATAATGCCAGGAGATAGGATAATTTGGGCAGATGGCGATATTATCTTTTCTGATGTGCAGTTAAATTCTTTAGTAAATAAGCCTTTAACTTTAGCTACAATTCAAAGGGGAGATAAAACATTTTTAACAAAACTCCCTCGTGTGCAGATACAAGATTTAATAGTAAATGAATATGACAAAGAAGAAATCGATGATTGGAAGCATGAAGTAAAAATTAAAGGCAAAATAGAAGATCTTTATTTTATTCCATATTATTTCAATGAAAATGGTGTTGTAGAGGAAAAGCTATCCTTTTTAGATAACACTGAGGAAGACCAAATTATTGGGTTAAATGGAAGAAGCTCTTCATTTATTTCCCTAAAAAGAGGGGATAAAATAATTGCGATAAATGCAAGAAAAGTAACTTCTGCATATGATGTATTAAAGCATTTACAACAAAGAGAAGTAGTAATAGTTGTTCAGAGAAATGAAAACGTATTAAATGGAAAACTATCTTGGAGGGATGCTGACAAGGATTTCTCTTCAATGTTAGATGTTAGCGCTTTATCAAACATTATTTCTTCTGTTGGAATAGAAGAAAATAAAAACTATAAAGACATGTATTTATTAAATCCTGTAACTCCAACAACATTTGCAAAGCTATTGGATTCTACAGAACAAGGAAAAGAGCTTTTATCACAGATAAAGCAAAATCAAGAAAAAGCAAGCCCAAAAGAGATAAAGCTAGAGTTCAAATTGCTGGTAAACAACAAGCTATTGTGAATGAATCACTAAGTCTTATAAACGTAGCAGAAATATGCGCCTTCTCAATTACGATTTTTGCAATTATTTCAGGATTAATACCTTCTAATAGTGAACTATCAGAAGTGGTATTAATGATAACAACATCATACACTACAGGTGCAATTGCAAATTGCTTATTAAAAAACATACCTATTATTTCCTCTATTGCTAATGGAGTTTATGAATTATTTATAAAAGCAATAATTGGTTGTTTTGCATTAGTGAATTTAGACGACTTAAGGGCCAAAGTGTCTATGATCTCTATTGTAGGA